>NZ_JACNDE010000016.1:0-128656 GCF_017351415.1 Pseudomonas sp. FW305-25
GAACGTCAACGATGACGCGTATTGCCTGAGTGGACGCGTTGTTCTTGCATTTATCGCGAGCAAGCTCGCTCCTACAGGGGAAATGGCGCGGCTTACAAATTCCCCCAAGAATCGCCCGCCTCGGCGGTGCTAGCCTGCTGCTCCCATCGAACGGACAGGAAGCCCCGCCATGAGTGACTACCTCAAGCTCAACCAGGCCAACTGGGACGAGCGCGCACCGCTGCACGCGGCCTCGCCGGACTACCAGGCGCAGATGTTTGTCGACGACCCGCGGCACCTGTCCGAGGTGGTGCGTTTCGACCTGCCGCTGCTGGGCAACATCAGCGGCCTGCGCGGTGTGCATCTGCAATGCCATATCGGCACCGACACCCTGTCGCTGGCCCGCCTCGGCGCGCGGATGACCGGGCTGGACTTCTCCCCCGCGTCCCTGGCCGAAGCCCGCAGCCTGGCGGCGCGCACCGGGAGCGCCATCGAGTTCGTCGAGTCCGACGTCTACAAGGCGTCCGAGGTGCTGCCCAAAGGCGCGTTCGATCTGGTCTACACCGGTATCGGCGCTCTGTGCTGGCTGCCCAGCGTCGACACCTGGGCGCGTAATGTCAGCGAGTTGCTCAAGCCCGGCGGCCGGCTGTTTATCCGCGAAGGCCACCCGATGCTCTGGGCCCTGGACGAAAGCCGCGAGGATGCGCTGGTGGTCGACCTGCCCTACTTCGAGCGCAGCGAACCGCTGGTGTGGGACGACGACAGCACCTACGTCAGTACCGACCGACCGCTCAAGGCCACGGTGACCCATGCGTGGAACCACGGCCTGGGGGAAATCGTCAGTGCGCTGCTCAAGCACGGCCTGGACATCAGCGGCCTGGTGGAACATCAGAGCATCCCCTGGGAAGCCCTGCCCGGGCAGATGCGCTGTGACGAACAAGGCGAATGGCACCTGCAACACGCCCCTTGGCGCCTGCCATTGAGCTACACCTTGCAGGCCATCAAGCGCCTGGGCTGACGCCCATAAAAAAGCCCCGCTTCTCTCACGAGGGCGGGGCTTTTTGCTAACGGCACCTGATCAAATCACCTGTAGGAGCGAGCTGGCTCGCGATAGCGTTATCCGCCTCGACATCGGCGTTGGCTGGTGGGTCGTTATCGCGAGCAAGCTCGCTCCTACCCAGGTACGTAGCCGCTGCCGCAGGCTGCGATCGACCGGAACGGTCGTCAGCGATCTTAAGAGCGCCGAAGCCCTGGCGGGCTTATCGCAGCCTGCGGCAGCGGCTACAGGTCAACGTCAGTACGCGGTAATCAGTTGGCCGCCGCCTGGGCGTCCATCTTCTGCCGCAGGCTCAGCGGACGCATGTCGGTCCACACCTCTTCGATGTAGGCCAGGCACTCTTTCTTGAAGCCGCTCTTGCCCACGGTGCGCCAGCCCTGTGGCACAGCCTTGTAGTCCGGCCAGATCGAATACTGCTCCTCATGGTTGACCACTACCTGGAAGAGGATGTCCTCGCGGTCGAATACTGAAGTCATTACGTGTCTCCATCGCTATAAGGCTCGCTGCGCTGAACGCGCAGCGGTTGTGAATAAGGAACGTTCAAGGCCCGTGGAAAATTAGAGGCTGGCGACCGCCGCCGCCAACGCGCGGCTGAAAATATCCGCCACCTGGTCGATTTGCGCCGCGGTGATCACCAGCGGCGGCAGGAAACGCACCACGCTGCCATGGCGCCCGCCCATTTCCAGGATCAACCCGCGCTTGAGGCATTCACGCTGCACCAGCGGCGCCAGGCGACTGAACTGCGGCGGATGGCCCAGGGCGTCTTTCTCGCCGGCCGGATCCACCAGCTCGATCCCCAGCATCAGGCCGCGCCCGCGAATGTCGCCCATCTGCGGATAGTCGCGCTGCAGGATCCGCAGGTGCTCGCTCAAACGCTCGCCCATGGCGGCGGCATGCTCGGCCACCCGGTGTTCCTTGAGGTAGCGCATCACCGCGGAACCGGTGGCCATGGCCATCTGATTGCCACGGAAGGTGCCGGCATGGGCGCCCGGCAGCCAGGTGTCGAGCCAGTCGCGGTAGACCACCACCGCCATCGGCAGGCTGCCGCCGATGGCCTTGGACAGCACCACCACATCCGGAATGATCCCGGCGTGCTCGAAGGCGAACATCTTGCCGGTACGAGCGAAACCGCTCTGGATCTCGTCAACGATCAAGGCCACGCCGGCCTTTTCGGTGATCCGACGCACGCCGCGCAGCCAGTCGAGGTCGGCGGGAATCACCCCACCCTCGCCCTGCACCGCTTCGACGATGATCGCCGCTGGCAGCTGCACGCCGGCTTCCGGATCGCTCAGCAGGTTTTCCAGGTAGCTCAGGTTGGCCTTGACCCCCGCTTCGCCACCCAGGCCGAACGGGCAGCGGTAGTCGTAAGGGAACGGCAGGATCTGCACGCCGTTGGTCAGCAGCGCACCCAACGGCCGCTTCGGCCCCAGGCTGCCCATCAGGCTCAAGGCTCCCTGGGTCATGCCGTGGTAGGCGCCCTGGAACGACAGCACGGTGCTGCGGCCGGTGGCGGTACGGGTCAGCTTCAATGCCGCTTCCACGGCGTCGGTGCCGGTGGGGCCGCAGAACTGGATTTTCGCCTCGGCGGCCAGGGCCGGCGGCAACAGGCCGAACAGGTCCTGGACGAACTGGTCCTTGACCGGGGTGGTCAGGTCCAGGGTCAGCAGCGGCAGCTCATCGGCCAGCACCTGCTGGATGGCCTCGATCACCACCGGGTGGTTGTGGCCCAGGGCCAGGGTCCCGGCACCGGCCAGGCAGTCGATGAAACGCCGGCCTTCGACGTCCTCGACATGAATCCCGCTCGCCCGCTTGAGCGCCAGCGGGATCCGCCGCGGATAGCTGCGGGCATTGGACTCCTGCTGGTTCTGCCGGGCCAGCAACGGCGATTCGGTGAACTGGTAAAGCGTCTCGGCAGGCGCGGGACTGGTCCGCGCGGGCTGATCGTCGACAAGGCTGGTAGCAACTGACATCTCTCGAATCCTCACGCTGATGAGTTGAGCGAAACCGCACACCACACAGGTACGCAGCCGGTTCAGCGCGCACTCGCAGGTTTTCCTGTTCTGGAAACGCATCAGCGACGAGAGGATTTACACCCGGGCGGCGGTTTATTGCGTGGGGAGATAACGGGAAGCGGACGAATCGTCAGGGGACAGGGGGGATTCGAGTTTTTTCGCGAGCAAGCTCGCTCCTACAAAGGTTGTACTGCCCACTGTAGGAGCGAGCTTGCTCGCGATAGACCCTCAGGCCGACTGCAACGGCATGGTCAGCTCGACCCGCAAGCCATCGGGCCGGCTGTCGAAATGCAGCACGCAACCGCAGCGCTGGACAATCGCCTGGACGATGGCCAAACCCAGGCCGCAACCGGTGCTCTGGCCGTTGCGCCAGAAGCGCTGGGTCAGGTGCTGCAAGTCGTCCTCGGGAATGCCGTCACCGTGGTCGCGCACCTGGAAACGCACGCGATTGCCGATGGTTTCCAGGTTCAGCTCCACCGGCGCATCGCTCGGGGTGTGGCGCAGGGCGTTGTCCAGCAGGTTGCGCAGCGCGGCGATGGCCAGCACCGAGGGCATTTCCAGCGGCGCCGCCGACACCCGCTCGTCGATGTGCAGCCTGACCCGCTGCCGGGCACCGCTGGCGGCGTCCTGGATCGCGGTTTTCGCCACCTGTTCGGCACTGCACTGCACACCGTCCTCGAACGACAGGCTGCCTTCGACCCGCGCCAGCAACAGCAGCTGCTCCAGGGTCCGGTGCAGACGGTCGGCGCCTTCTTCGGCGCGCGCCAGGGATTGATCGCGGGCCGCGCCGTCGGTCATCCGCGCCACTTGCAGGTGGGTCTTGATCGCCGTCAGCGGGCTGCGCAATTCGTGGGCGGCGTCACCGGTCAGGCGGCGCTCGCGTTCGAGGGTCTTGGCGATGCGCTGGAACAGCTGGTTCTGGGTTTCCAGCAATGGCCGCAGCTCGCTGGGCAACGGCTGGATCTGCAACGGCTCCAGGGAGTCGGCGCTGCGGCGCATCAGGGCATCGCGCATGCGGTTCAGCGGCGCCAGGCCCTGGCCGATCCCCAGCCACAACAACCACAGGCAACCGAGCAAGGCCACGCCGACCGGCACCGAAGCCGCCAGCAGCACCGACATGTTCAGCGCTTCACGCTCGACCTGGCGATCAGCGGTGGTGATGCGCAGGTCGCCCCGGGCCAGGGTGAAACTGCGCCAGCGCACACCGTCGATCATCTGGTCGTGAAAACCCATGCGCTCGGCTTCGAGCTTTTCGTCGGGATGGTTATGGCTGCGGGCGAGGATCTCGCCGCGCAGGGAGCTGACCTGGCAGGCCATGCCCCCGGGAATGTTCAGCTGTTCGGCGCTGAAATGGGTGCCCTCGCCCTTGCTTGGCAAGGCCGGCAATTGTTCCAGCAGGCCGGCGACCATGCGCGCCGACGCCACCAGGCGCTGGTCGAGGGAAAACATCATCTGGTTGCGCAGGTCGCTGAACATCCAGGCCGCGGCCAGCGCCCAGATCAGCACGAAGGCCGCGCCGATGGTCAGGCTCAGGCGCAAACGCAGGCTCATCACTTACGACTCCTCCCCGCCATCCGCCGGCCCCAGGCGATAGCCCAGGCCGCGCACGGTCTCGACGATGCCGTTGCCGAGTTTGCGCCGCAGGTGGTGGATGTGCACGTTGAGGGCATTGCTTTCCAGTTCGTCGTTGAAACCGTAGACGCTGTCCTTGAGCTGCTCGCTGGACAGCACCCGGCCACGGTTGTGCAGCAGCGCCTGGAGCAGCGCCTGCTCGCGCCGCGACAGGTCCACCGGCTGGCCGCCGAGCTGGGTTTCGCGGGTGCTCGGGTCGTAGGTCAGGCGGCCGTGCTCGATCAGGTTGACGCTGCGCCCCGCCACCCGGCGCAACAGGGTATGCAGGCGCGCCGCCAGTTCCCGTAGGTCGAAGGGCTTGAGCAGGTAATCGTCGGCGCCGGCCTGCAGGCCGTCGACCCGGTCGGTGACCGAGTCCCGCGCGGTGAGAATCAGCACGGGGATTTCCAGGCCGTTGTGGCGCAGTTGCTTGAGCAGTTTCAGGCCGTCTTCGTCGGGCAGGCCGAGGTCGAGCACCATCACGTCGAATTCCGCCACGCCGAGCATGGCCCGCGCCGCCGAGGCGGTGGCCACGTGCTCGACCGTCAGGCCCTGGGCCGTGAGGCCGGCCACGATCCCGCTGGCAATCAGCTCATCATCTTCACAGACAAGTACGTGCATGGTGGAACCTGTAGAAAAGTGGGCATTAAAACCAGCGCCGATTAAGCCGACATTATGCCTGCACCGCTAGTGCCACAAGGCGTGCAGGGTTAATCATCGGTTAATCGCCATCGGCCATTGTGCGGTCACTTGCACCGGTTTAAGGCTTTTCCATGCGTCGTCTGTTCATCCTGTTGTTCATGCTGCTGTCGGGCCTGGCCCAGGCGGGTAACAACCCGTTCGAGGTCAAACCCGACTTTCTCCCGGTCGGCAAAGCCTTCGTCTTCACCTCCGAACGCCTGGCGTCGGGGGAAACCCAGCTGTTCTGGCAGATCGCCGACGGCTATTACCTGTATCAGCAACGGCTGAAATTCGACGGCCTGGCGGAGGCGCACACCCCGGCGCTGCCCGAGGGCGAGTCCCACAGCGACGAATTCTTCGGCGCGCAGCAGGTGTATCGCCAGGGCCTGGAACTGAAAATCCCCGCCGGCGCCACCGGCAAGGTCAAGGTCGGCTGGCAAGGCTGTGCCGACGCTGGCCTGTGCTACCCGCCGCAATCTCTGGAAGTCGACCTGGGCGGCAGCCCGGCCATCGCCGGCAATCCCCCCGAGGCCAGCGACCAGGCCCTGGCCAGCGGCCTGCAACAGCGGGCCCTGGGCTGGAGCCTGCTGGTGTTCTTCGGCCTCGGCCTGCTGCTGGCCTTCGCCCCCTGCTCGCTGCCGATGCTGCCGATCCTCGCCGGCCTGGTGGTGGGCAGCGGCGCCAGCCCGCGGCGCGGCTTCGCCCTGGCGGGCAGCTATGTGGTGTGCATGGCGTTGGTCTACGCCGCGATGGGTGTGCTGGCCGCGCTGCTCGGCGCCAACCTGCAAGCCCTGCTGCAACAGCCCTGGCTGCTGGGCAGCTTTGCCGCGGTGTTCGTGATCCTGGCACTGCCGATGTTCGGTTTCTTCGAGATGCAATTGCCCGCGGCCCTGCGTGATCGCCTGGAAAACGCCAGCCGCTCGCGCAGCGGCGGCAGCCTGGTCGGCGCCGGGGTGCTCGGCGCCCTGTCCGGCCTGCTGGTCGGCCCGTGCATGACCGCGCCGCTGGCCGGCGCCCTGCTGTACATCGCCCAGAGCGGCAATGCCCTGCACGGCGGGCTGATCCTGTTCGTCATGGGCCTGGGCATCGGCCTGCCGCTGTTGTTGCTAGTGACCGTGGGCAACCGCTTCCTGCCCAAGCCCGGCCCGTGGATGAACCTGCTCAAGGGCGTGTTCGGCTTCCTCTTTCTCGGCACCGCCATCGTGCTGCTGCGCCCGGTGCTCGACGAATCGCTGTGGATCGGCCTGTGGGGCGCGCTGGCGCTGGTCCTGGCCTACACCGCCTGGTATCAGATGCGTGCCGCCGGGCGCGCCGGGCACCTGTTCGGCGCCAGCTCGGTGGTGTTCGGCCTGTGGGGCAGCCTGCTGCTGGTGGGCGCCGCCGGTGGCAGCGACGACCTGTGGCGACCGCTGAAGGTCTACAGCGGCGGCAATGGCGTGGCGACCGTCAGCGCCCACGACGCCTTCAGCACCGTCAACGACCCGGCCGCCCTGCAAGGCGCCCTCGACACCGCCAGGGCCCAGGGCCAGTGGGTGCTGCTGGACTACTACGCTGACTGGTGCGTGTCCTGCAAGATCATGGAAAAACAGGTGTTCGGCCAACCCCAGGTCCTCGAGGCCCTGAAAGACGTGCGCCTGCTGCGCCTGGACGTGACGGCCGACAACGCCGCCAGCCGCGAACTGCTCAACCGGTATAAAGTGCCGGGGCCGCCGAGCCTGCTGTGGATCGGCCCGGACGGCGAAGAACGCCGCAGCCAGCGGATTACCGGTGAGGTAGACGCGGCTGCCTTCCTGCAACGCTGGACCGCTACCCGAGAAGCCCGTTGATGCTGACCTTTACCATCGGCACCTTTGCCATCGCGCTCAACCACCTGCTGCTGATCAGTGCTCTGGCGCTGGCCACCCTTGTCGGCTGGCGAGTCGCCAAGCGCGGTGGCGAGAACCCGGAATCGGTGCTGTTCGGCCTGTTCCTGCTGGGCATGCTGGCGGCGCGCATCGGCTTCGTGGTCGCCTACTGGAAGCATTATCGCCACGACCTGTGGCAAATCATCGACCTGCGCGACGGCGGTTTCCTCGCCTGGCCGGGGGCCATCGTCCTGCTGCTGGCCGCCCTCGCCTGGGGCTGGCGCCGCCCGGCCCTGCGCCAGCCGCTGGGCGCCGGGGTCGGCAGCGGCCTGGCGTTCTGGCTGCTCGCCACCCTGTCCCTGAGCCTTTTCGAACAAGGCACGCGGCTGCCGGAAATCGCCCTGCGCAATCCCGACGGCGCCACCGTGCAACTGACCAGCTACCAGGGCAAACCGCTGGTGATCAATCTCTGGGCCACCTGGTGCCCGCCCTGCCGTCGGGAAATGCCGGTGCTGGAAAGAGCCCAGCAGCAGCGCCCGGACCTGACCTTCCTGTTCGTCAACCAGGCCGAAAGCATGCAGAGCGTCAGCACCTTCCTGGCCACCCAGGAGCTGAACCTGAACAACGTGCTGTTCGACGACAGCGGCCGCCTGGGCAAGGCCGTGGGCTCCATGGCGCTACCGACTACGCTGTTCTACAGCGCCGACGGGCGCCTGCTCGGCAGCCACCTGGGCGAGCTGTCCGAGGCCAGCCTGGCCCGCGCCCTGGAACATTTCGACTCACCGCATTCGACCACGGCCACGCAGGCCGCCCCTTCAAGGAAATTGCCATGCCTTTCATCCGCCACCTGCTGAGCCTGTCCCTGGGCGCCGCCCTGCTCCAGGCCCCGCTGCTGCACGCCGAAGAACTGCCACTAGCAATCAAGAACATCGAAGCCAAAGGCGCCAAGATCATCGGCAGTTTCGATGCCCCGGACGGCCTCAAGGGCTATGCCGCGCAGTACCAGAACCGCGGCATGGCCCTGTACCTGACGCCGGACGGCAAGCATGTGCTGCTGGGCAACCTGTACGACGCCGACGGCAAGGACCTGAGCGCCGAGCCGCTGCAGAAACTGGTGTACGCGCCAATGGCCAAGGCCGTCTGGGCCAAGATGGAAAAGAGCAACTGGATCGCCGATGGCAAGGCCGACGCGCCGCGCGTGATCTACCTGTTCAGCGACCCCAACTGCCCCTACTGCAACATGTTCTGGGAACAGGCGCGGCCCTGGGTGAACGCCGGCAAGGTCCAGCTGCGGCACATCATGGTCGGCATCATCCGCGAAGACAGCCCGGGCAAATCCGCCGCCCTGCTGGCCGCCAAAGACCCGCAGAAAGCCCTGCAGGAGCACGAGAAAGCCGGCAAGGGCAGCAGCCTCAAGCCCCTGGCCAAGATCCCCGCCGAAGTCCAGGCCAAGCTCGACGCCAACATGGCGCTGATGGACGAACTGGAGCTGTCCGCCACCCCGGCGATCTTCTACATGGACGACAAGGGCGAGCTGCAACAGCAACAAGGCGCGCCCGCGCCGGACAAGCTGGGCAAGATTTTCGGGCCCAAATAAATGAGATGCGCCACGACCTGACCACTAATGGCCTTTAGCCTTACCGACAGCGTTACACTACTGCCTTTATTCACGCAGACAGGGATGTGACGTTTTGACAGCTCAAGGACAAGCTAGGCTTTTAGACATTCTCGACTACTGGCACAAGGTGGAATTCTTTCTACCTTATGCCCTCGGGAAATATGTTGAGGACTTCAAGAAATGGGAGACCCGATGGCTCTCCCAGGAAATTCTCCAGCAGAGCAAGGACAGCCACTGGCGCAACTTTTCCATACCTGAAGACCTTCAAGTCAAAGGCTTCAATCTCTATATCGGGGTCTTTGACGCCTCCGTCATTGCGACTCTTTGCGAACCGTATCTGGCCGCTTTATCGGTAGACGAGAACACCTTCTACGAAGAGCAGGAACGGGTGGAGCTTGAAGGTTTTACCTGCTTCGCCAAGATCAAGCTCAATGCTCAAGCCGTCCCGCAACTGGATGCCGTGTCACTGTCGACGGCTCCCTGGGCCCTGGGGCAAACGGTGAGCAAAGGGCTTGGTGCGCTTGGCCATCAAGCCTTCGAGGACGCCAAGGAGCAGTTGATCAAACTGCTGCACAACTTCCACGGACAGCGTCAGCAAAACGATGACCCAGCCTTGATGGCTGAGGAAGTCATGCATCTGCATCAACTGCTGTGCAACTGGGCCAGTTTCACGCCTGAGCAAAACAGCGGTAGCTCGGTCGCATTGCTTCAAGTGCTGACCCAGCCCAAGGTCGAGAAACCACTCACGCAACCCTCTGCGGCACAGGCAACGGAAGTCGAGGACGAAGAGGAGCCCGATACCGAGATCGACATCCTCAACAGCTTTTTCATAAAAGACATCGAGCGTGCGATCGCCAGCCTGCAACGCGCAGAACAGCCGCTGCCTTTGCTTCAATACCTGGGCGAAGCCGACCCGAGCAAAAGAATCGACCTGTATACCGACAATGGCCGCAAGGCCATTTACCAGGCCCTGCAACCGCAATGCATAAACCCCGGGCATTGGCCGGATGAGCCGGGCCATGCCATGAGCCTGATGCAACAGTTCGCGATCAATACCGCGCTCGGCACCTTGGAAAACAGTGGGGTGTTCTCCGTTAACGGACCACCCGGGACAGGTAAAACGACGTTGTTGCGCGACATGTTCGCCGAGAACATCGTGCGTCGGGCGCGGGTATTGGCGGGATACAGCGAGGCGGAAGATGCTTTCGTCGGCGGGAAAAAACCGCAGGTCACCTTCAAGGGCATGCCGAATACCTACACCATCCGCGCACTCAAACCTGAGTTGACCGGCTATGAAATGGTGGTGGCCTCCTCCAACAATGCCGCCGTGGAAAACATTTCCCGAGACCTGCCCAAACGCAAATCCCTGGGGAAATGCTGGAACGACGTGCAGTACCTGCAACCGGTCGCCCATAAGATTGCCGCACAAAAAAGCGATGGCAGCATCAGCGACCTGTCCGACGAGGACAAACCCTGGGGCTTGATCTGCGCCGCGCTCGGTAATAGCAACAACCGAAAGGTCCTGCAGGAGCGCATGTTCTTCGCCCCGGTAGACTCCACCGAGCCCAATCGGCCACTGACGATTCGGCAATGGGTGGATGAATACAAGGGTCCCACCTTCAAGGATGCCAGCGCAGCCTTCAAAAAAGCCGATGAGGAGGTCAGCAAAGCACTGGAGGAACGAGCCCGTTACGCCAGCCTGCTGGAAGAAATGGCGGCTACCGATGAACAGGCCTTCCTGCACCTTCAGCAACACTCATTCAATCAGGCCGAACAGACCAGGGCGTCCGCCCAGCAAGCCCTCGACCGCCAGCAACAGCAACTGCAAGCAACAGCGCAACACCTGAGCAGCCTTCAGGAACTGGAGCGCCTGATAGATCGCAGCCGTCCGGTCTGGTGGAAGCGCTTGTTCAATACTCAAGCCGCTAAAACCCACCGTGACGAACAACTGGAAAATGCCCGGCTTCAGCGTCTGGCGCATGAAGAGATCAACCGCGCGAAAAGCCTTCTGAACAAAAGCCTCAAACCAGAACTTGAAAGCGCGCAAACCGCATTGCTGTTCTGTAAAAGCGAACTCGATACCCGTCTGGCGCAATGGCAAGACAAGTGCCGATGCCTGGACGATTTCGCCAGCCGCCTGGGCCGTCCGAACCTGCCAGGCCAGCTCAGTGAGCTGGAGAACAGAGACTTCCAGATCAATGGGCTTTGGCATGATGAAGCACTCAATCGCTTGCGCTCGACCTTGTTCGCCGCGGCGTTGACCCTGCATGAAGCCTGGCTGGCCGAGGTGGCGCCCTCGGGCTCGAACGGCAAGGGCTTCAGCGCCAACCTCGCCGCCATCAGCCTGTTGCTGAGCAACAAGACACCCGAGGATGAGCGACTGACCCAGGTGCTATGGCAAAGCCTGTTCATGGTGATCCCGGTGGTCTCGAGCACCTTTGCCTCCTTTGCCAACCAGTTCCGTGGGTTGGGTGCTGGCTCTTTGGGTTGGCTGTACATCGACGAGGCGGGACAGGCCGTGCCCCAGGCCGCCGTCGGTGCCTTGTGGCGGGCACAAAGAGCCATGGTGGTGGGCGACCCCCTGCAAATCGAGCCGGTCTTCACCCTGCCGCAACGCCTGGTCAAGACCCTGGGCCAGCTATCGGTACACACGGCGAACGATGCCTTCGCCCCCAATCGTGTGTCGGTGCAAAGCCTGGCGGACCACAACAATCTGTATGGCAGCGTGTTCAAGAACGACACCGATCAAGAGCTGTGGATCGGCAGCCCGTTGCGGGTCCACAGACGCTGCATCGAACCCATGTTCAGCCTGTCGAATCAGATCGCCTACGGTAACAAGATGGTCTTTGGCCTGCCCAACGCCCACGCCGAACAGGACGCCCCTGTGTACAGCTCCAGTTGCTGGGTCGATATCCCTGGCAATGTCGAACACAAACAGGTTGTCCCCCAGCAGATCGAGTTCATGGTCGATCTGCTCGGGCAGCTGTACCTGCGCGATGGAGAGCTGCCACAGCTGTACGTGATCTCGCCGTTCAAGGCCGTGCGCCTGGCCCTGCAAAAAGCCATACGCATGGCGGCCTGGGCCCGGCCCAACCATCGCCCGAAATTACCTGCGGGCGAGTTGAAGCAGTGGTTGAAAGCCTCCATCGGCACCGTGCATACCTTCCAGGGTAAAGAACAAGACACCGTGTTCATGCTGCTGGGAGCAGACACCGAGCATGCGGGAGCGGCGCAGTGGGCCGCCTCCAAACCTAACCTGCTGAACGTTGCCCTCACCCGGGCCAAACGTCGGGTCTATCTGGTGGGGGATTTCGAACTGTGGGGGTCGCTGCGCTACTTCGATGCGGTGAGTCGCGGCAAATTCCCGCTGCAAAGAATGGGGCCTGCTGCCTTTCTGGCAAAACTGAATGCTTTGGAAGAACAGGCCTAAAGTTGAACACCGTCAGCGCCTGACGCTGACCTGAGCGCTCGCCCCCACGGATACCTGATTGTGAAACGACCATCAGGCCCCCGTGGGGGCGAGCCCGCTCACGATGCGCGCTTCAAAAAACAGTATCGGTTCAACGGGCGCCACGCCCATCCAGCAACGCATCCACCACCGCCCTGGCCATTTCCACGGAATGGACCATCGACCAGATCAGCCCACGCTCCAGGCCACTGCCGCGTTCGGTGATTTCATCGCTGACTTCTTCGGCGCATTTGAGCAAGAGCGAGACATGCACCAGGGCTTCTTCGGCGCTGATGCCTTCGCGTACGTGGAACAGGGAATCCGGGGTGACGCGTACCGACGAAGTGGCAGGCAGAGATGCAAACGGCACAGCCTCGACAGGCTGCTCGGCCAAGGACTGGCGCAGGGTCTGATTGGCGAGTTTCAGTTCGGGGTAGCGGTAGGTGCTGGGGGAGTCGATGGGTGGATCGGGGACTAGCTTTTTCATGGTTGAGTTCCTTGCAGAGAAAAGGAACTGACACCGTTCGCTTGCACACGAATTAAGGTGGCAGCCGTACGCAGGTGTGCAAGACCGAGTCTGCAAGAACACCCGGCAGATCCGAAGATCTCCCGCGCACGGCCGCCATAACACCGCGGACATGAAAACGCTCAATCAACTCTGAGCGTTTATGCGTCTTTGCAGAATTCGGACTTGCACATCCGAGTCATCGATTTGGCGATGACCCAGGCAGCCTAGCCCCGCATACAGGCGCACTCAAGCGCGCAGAAGTTTCTAGGAAATACCTTACAAAAGAAAGCGAATTGGCCCCCTGTAGCCGCTGCCGAGCCTGCGAGGCTGCGATCGACTGCGCAGCAGGCGCCAAACCTGCCCATGCGGTGTGTCAGGCAAAAAACCGTCGCCTGGTTTACGGCCGCTTCGCGCCCGATCGCAGCCTCGCAGGCTCGGCAGCGGCTACAGGGACGCGTCAGCATTCGGCATTTGTGCGTAAGGCTCAGGCGAACTCGTCCGGCGCTTCGCGGGCGAGGATGTTCTCCAGCTCGCCCGTGTCGCCTCGTTCGTTGAGGAGGCCGCTGACCTGATCGACCCAGACCTTTTCCGAGGCAATCCCGGCCCACGACTGGCTGCCGAAGCCGTGATACGGCCGGTCATCGAAGGTGCTGATCAGCAGTTGGTTGAAGCGCACCGTTTCCAGGTTCTTGCGTTGGATCTGCATCTGCAGCGCCCCCAGCACCTTCTGCTGCTCTTGCGGGTTCGGGCGATAGCTGAAGAGCCGCGGCGAGCTGAGCACCAGGAACTCCGGTGGAAGGTTTTCATCGATGGCCGCCTGCAAGCGGTAATGGCCATCGAGAATCAGGTGGCAGCTCAGGCCGCTGACGTACCACAGCAGGATGGGCGGCAAGCTGCCCTCGCGGGCTTTCTTGCGCCACCATTTGAGGCGCCCGGAATGCGGGTCCACTGCATGCAGGCCGACCACCGCGCCGCCACTCTCGCCCAACTCGACCCAGCGCGCCGCGCCGGGTTGCCGGTTGTCGAGGATGTTACGGCCGTAGATCGCCCACTGCGGCATATGGCTCAGGGCGTCTTCGCCGCCCTTGAAGTACCAGGCTTCGGTGCCGCTCAGCAACGGCCGCATCGGCTTGAGGGATTCCGGGCGCAGGGCCCGTACCAGCCAGTAGCCAGGGTAGAAAAAGTCCGGCTGGTGCTGCATCAACTGCTGGACGAAAAAGCGGCTCCAGGCCTTGAGGCGCAGGGCCGGGTCGAGGCGTAGCTGTTGCTCCACCTGGGGCGAATCGATGGGGCACACCAGGGTTTGCGGCCATTGCTCCAGCAGGTGATTGCGTACCAGCCACACGCCGTAAAGGCAGCGGGACATGGTGCCCCAGAGCAGCGTCTGGTCACCCAGCACCAGTTGCATGCGGCGGTTGTTGCCACTGAGCAGGCGCAAGTTCGGCTTGCCGCTGGCCGGGCGCTTGACCTCCACCCCGAGGCCGTTCCAGTTGCCCGCCAGATCCTCGATATCGCGCCAGTAAATCTGTTCCGTCATGGCCCCTGTCCCTGAATGAAAACGCCCGGCGCAGGTGCTTGGGCCTGCGCCGGGCGCGACTATAGCAGAGGGTCGGGTGGTGGCCGTGAGATCGAATCGCGGGCAATCGAGCGTCGACCGGCCGCTCCTACAGAAGAATGCGATCCACCAGGTGAAATACGGTTTCTGTAGGAGCGAAGCTTGCTCGCGATAACGTCAGCCCAGACGCCGCCGAGGCATCAGCAGGAATGCCGCTCAGCCAAAAACTTCAACAACGCCTCGGTGACAAACGCCGGATTCTCCAGGTTGGAGATATGCCCGGCCTCGGGCACCAGCTGATAAGGGCAACCAATCAGCTCGGCCATTTCCCGGGTTTCCGCAGGTGGGCGCGGTTTGTCCTGGTCGCCGCACAGCAGCAAGGTGGTCTTGGGGTCCAGCTGGTCCAGGCGCGACAGCAGGTCTGCGCGGCTGAAGGTGATGCGGCCCATGGGCACCACGCTTTCGCGCAGGCGTTCGCTGGGCAGTGCCGCGAGCACGGCGCGGAAGTCCTGGTACAGCGCCGACTGCGGGTCGATGCCAGGACGGAAGAAAATCGGTACCACGATGTCCAGCAGCTGCGGCGCGATCGTCCCGCTCTCTTCGATCTGCTTGAACAGCGAGAAGTAATACTGGCGGGTCGGCTCCGGCTCGGCCCCCAGATAGGTGTCCATCAGCACCAGGCCATTGATGCGCTGCGGCGCCGCCAGGGCCAGGCGCGCGCCCCACATGCCGCCCACGGACAGGCCAACCAGGGTGATGCGCTCGATCTGCAGATGATCCAGCAGCGCCAGCACCTGCCGGGCGATATCGTCCAGTGAAGCAGTGCCTTGCGGCCGAGCGCCGGACTGGCCGTGGCCCCACAGGTCCAGGGCGATCACCCGGTACTGCCGGGACAGCGCCTCGATCTGCGGCGCCCACATGTTCAGGTCCCACAGGTAGCTGCCGGCCAGCAGCACCGCCGGGCCGCTGCCCTGGTCCAGGTAGTGAAGGGCTTGTCCATCAATAGTCGCGAAGGGCATCAACTGTCTCCTGTCAGGTGGGCTGCGAAAAAGCCTCGGTAGACTGTGCCGGTGAAGGGTTGCCGTCAATCGGACAAGTCCTAAGGGCCGTGCCAGCCTGGAGGTTTTTCGCGAGCAAACTTGCCCCCACAGAAGATGATGGAATCCATGTAGGCTGCTGAACGCCTGAACGATGTGTATACCTTCGACACCCTTGAGTGAGATATCGAAGAGCGGCACAGCCGGCCCCTTCGACTCCCCTCCAGAAGTGGCAAATAGATTCAAAGTTCATATCAGAGAGTGCAAGTTGATCAGTTCAACGAGACTCACACTTTGAGCTATATCGGGGTTGCCGCAATAATGATCATCTCGTCCTGGGAAAAACTGTTGGTTACAACTTGCGGACAGCGGAAACAGGCATCGGGCCCCTGTTCATTCCACCAGCGACAGGAGGCTCTTATCGAGCAACGGGGAAGTTTGTCTGTTACCGTTTTTAATCTCTCTACGGTGCGCGATACAAGCTGGCAGCCTCCTTCCTTGTAGTGCTGGCATCGCATTTCCGCACAGGGTGCGGAAATGCGAAATACCTCTGCCGGACTGACAGGGACTGTTGATTCAGCCAGCTCTTTCGTCATGGGTATTGCTTGTGAAAGGTAAGCTACTTCAGGAGCTGCCACCGTGCCATTCACCACCCCGAATATTTTCGCTCCTTCCCATTCCGGCTGAGCACTTGGGCACAGAAGCTCCTTATTTCGACCGTTCTCAATCAATCGGCGGGATTTTTCCAACGATTTGGGTGGCATTTTATTCCCTCCACCAGCATTCCTTCTGTCCCTATTGGCTTGACGAAAAAATGCCGAAAAACCTAGACCTTGCCAATATTGGCAACTTCCTTGAGTTCGCCTACCGCGCTTTGGGGGAGCACTTGAATGTTGAAGTCAATCCTTCCACCATAAATAAGAATTTTATCGCGCAACGCTTCTCCACGAGTATCAAGCGCTCTTTGCAAACCGGTAGCGATTGCCGTGCTTATATCGGCAACAGACAGATTCGCTGTTACGCGGTCAAACTTTTCATTGGACATTTTAATTCTCCAAAACATAGCCGTTGAAATAACTGGAGGCATGCAAGCAGAACATCAATGGCGTTTTGGTGTCTCGGGGGCTTGGTAATGGCTCGCTTCAAACAGCTCCATGTCCATAAAAACTCCAAAATAACAATCTGCCATTATTGCTGGCGCGGCAATGACTTTGACAGTCAACCCACTGTAAGAGCATAGCCACTAAAGTTAGCGTCAAAAGTCAAATTTGGAAGATGGATTAACTCGAATCACTATAAGTGCAAGACTGAATCGCCTTGGTCGCGGAGATACTTCAAAATTTCATTGCGAGCCCCATGAGCAGTTCTGCGAAGGACTCTAATCTCGCACGGTGAGGGATGAATAATTCGACCCGAAGGGCCGAGTTTTTTTAAAACTTCAAAGAGGGGCAGCGGATAGCCGTAGATGCGGCGATAGCACTCGGGCCAGCCGGGAGTGAGCAGGACCTCGATGGTAAGGCCCTGCCAGGTGAAGGTGCAGATTTGGGCGCCATCATGGCGCCCGCACTGGCAACGCTGATTACAACCCCTCCAGCTCCGCCATCAGGTCACTCAGGCGATCGACCTTCTCCTCGCTGATTTCACTGCTCGCCAGGCCGTCGATGTACTGCGCCAGCTCCTCCACCGTGCTGCATTCGAACATCGCCCGCAGCGGCACGTTGCGTTGCAGGGTTTTCTGCACCCGCGAGGCGATCTGCGTGGCCAGCAGCGAATGCCCGCCCAGCTCGAAGAAGTTGTCCTGGACCCCGACCCGCTCGACCTTGAGCACCTCGGCCCAGATATCGGCCAGGGTCTGCTCCAGCTCGCTGCGCGGTGCCAGGTAGTCCTGGCTGTGCAGTTGGCCGATCTCCAGGGCCGGCAGGGCCTTGCGGTCGAGCTTGCCGTTGGCGTTGAGCGGCAGGCGCTCCAGCCACAGCCAGTGCAGCGGCACCATGTATTCCGGCAGCTCGACGCGCAGGCGTTGCTTGATGCGCTCCAGGCGTTCCGTCGGGTTCAGGGCCGAGTCGCTGGCTACCAAATACCCCACCAAATGCTTGCCGTTGACCCCTTCCTGCACGCCGACCGCCGCGTCGCGGACTTCCGGTTGTTCGTGCAGGCGGGCTTCGATTTCCCCCAGCTCGATGCGGTAGCCACGGATCTTCACTTGATGGTCGATGCGCCCGACGTACTCCAGCACGCCATCGGCGCGGCGCCGTGCCAGGTCGCCGGTGCGGTACAGGCGTTCGCCCGGGGCACCGAACGGATGCGGCACGAATACCTGCGCGGTGCGCAGCGGATCGCTGACATAACCACGGCCGACCCCGGTACCGGCGACGCACAGCTCGCCCACCGCACCCAGTGGCACCAGCTCCAGCGCGCCATCCATCAGGTACAGGCGGTTGTTGTCGGTCGGCGTACCGATCGGCAGGTAGCTGCCACGGGTCGAAGCTATGTCGACGCGGTAGAAGGCCACGTCATCCGAACACTCGGCCGGACCGTAGGCGTTGACCAGGCCGATCTGCGGGTAACGCAGCAACCATTGGTGCGCCAGCTCCGGCGGCATCGCCTCGCCGGTCGGCAACATCCAGCGCAGGCCATCGAGGTCGATGGACTCCTGGGCGAGCATGCCCTGGATCAGCGACGGCACGCTTTCCAGCACGCTGATGCCCTGCGCCTGCACATGGGCCAGCAAGCCTTGCGGATCATGGGCGATGGCGTTCGGCACGATGTCCACCCGCGCACCGAACAGCGGCGCGGCGAGGAACTGCCAGACCGAAATGTCGAAGCTCTGCGACGCGGTCTGGGCGATCACATCGGCCTCGCTCAATTGCAGGTACGGCACCTTGCTCAGCTGGTTGTTGAGCATGCCGCGCTGCTCGACCATCACGCCCTTGGGCAGGCCGGTGGAGCCCGAGGTGTAGATCACATAGGCCAGGTTGTCCGGGCCGCTGTAGATCCCCGGGTTGTCCTGCGAATGATCGGCCGCTTGCACCTCCTCCCACACCAGCAAACGTGGTCGGTTGGCGCAAGCGAACTCGTCGAGCAAGGCTTGCGCCTGTTCCTGGCAGGCCGCGGTGCACACCAGCAACGGCGTGCGGCTCAGCTCGATGATCCGCCCCAGGCGCTGGCCCGGCAGGCCCGGGTCCAGCGGCAGGTAGCCGGCGCCGGCCTTGAAGCTGCCGATGATCATGCCCAGCAGGTCCAGGCTGCGCTCGGCCAGCAGGGCCACTGGCTGGTCCAGGCCCACGCCGTTGGCGATCAGGGCGTGGCCCAGGCGGTTACTGCGCTGGTTCAGTTCGGCATAGCTGTAGTGCAAGTCCTGGCAACTGGCGGCGATGCGTTGCGGATGCGCCGCCACCTGGGCCTCGAACAGTTCGACGTAGCTGCGCTGCAGCGGGTACTCATGCTCGCTCTGGTTGCAGCCGGCGAGCAGGAAGTCCTGCTCTGCTGCGCCCAGCAGCGGCAGCTCGGCCATGTCGCCATGGAAGCCCTGCACCAGCGCCAGCAGCAGGCGCTTGAACTCGCCGAGCATGCGCTCGATGGTCGCTTGCTCGAAGTAGCGCTGGTCGTAGGACAGGTGCAGCCCCAGGTCATCCCCCGGGTAACACACCGCGGTCAGCGGGAAGTTGGTGTGGGTGCGGCCGGAATCCGAGGTGGCGCTCAGGCTTTGCGCGCGGTCCAGTACCGAGACTTCCACCGGTGCGTTCTCGAACACGAACAGGCTGTCGAACAGCGGCTGGCCCTTGGGCAGTTCGCTGTTTTCCTGGATCGCCACCAGCGGCAAGTATTCGTACTCGCGCAGCTCCATGTTGCGTTCCAGCAGGCTGCTGAGCCATTGACGCACGCTCAGGCGCTGGCCGTCCTCCGGCAGCTTCACCCGCAGCGCGATGCTGTTGATGAACAGGCCGACGGTGCGCTGCATCTCGGGCATTTCCACCGGACGCCCGGCCACGGTGACGCCGAACAGCACGTCACGCTCACCGCTCAGGCGCCGCAGGACCAGGGCCCAGGCCGCCTGGGCGAAGGTGTTGACGGTCAGCTGATGCTGCTGCGCCAACTCACGCAATTGCGCGCCATCGCGGGCATCGAGCCGGGTGTAGCAGTCACCGACGATCATGCCGCCGCTGTCGCCGGCGTGTTCGCGCAGGAACGGCCGGTCGCTCGGAATCGGCGTGGTGCGCTCGAAGCCTTGCAGGTTGTTTTTCCACCACTGGCGCGCCTCGGCCAGGCTCTGGCGTTGCAGCCAGCCGATGTAGTCGCGGTAGCGTGGCGGCACGCTCAGCTGGGCTTCGCGACCTTCGCCCAGGGCGGTGTAGATCTCGAAGAAGTCGTTCATCAGCAGCGAACGGCACCAGGCATCGATCAGGATGTGGTGGTTGCTCATCATGAACCAGTAGCGCGCGGCCCCCACGCGGATCAGCCGCAGGTGGAACGGCGCTTGGTTGAGCAGATCGAAACCGGCCTCGCGTTCGCTTTTCAACAACGCCTGCAGCTTCGGTTCCTGCTCGTCTTGCGCGACAGCGCTCCAGTCCAGGAACTCGATCGGCGTGCTGCCCGGCTTGTGGATAACCTGCAGCATGTCTTCGCCGACGTTCCAGCAGAAGGACGCGCGCAGGGCTTCGTGACGGGCCACCACTGCCTGCCAGGCCTGGGCGAAACGCGCCGGGTCCAGCTCGCTGTTGATGCGGTAGCGGTCCTGCATGTAGTACAGGCCGGTGCCCGGCTCCAGCAGGGTGTGCAGCAGCATACCCTCCTGCATCGGGGTCAGCGGGTAGACATCCTCGATGGCACTGGCCGGCACCGGCAGCGCGTCCAGTTGCGCCTGGGTCAGGCGCGCCAGGGGGAAGTCCGACGGCGTCAGGCCGCCGGCATCATCCTCCAGGCAATGGGCGATCAGGCCGTGCAGCTCGCCGAGGTAGGCCTGGGCCAGCGCGTCGATGCTCTGCACATCGAAACGCTCGCCACTGAAGGTCCAGCGCAGCACCAGCTCGCCGGCGTAGACCTGACTGTCGACGCTCAGCTCGTTGGGCAGCGGCGCCTCCGGCGAATGGGCGGCGCCCACCGGCTCGTCCAGCGGACGGAACAGCGCGTCGCTGGCAAAGCTCTGGTCGAACTGGCCCAGGTAGTTGAAGGTGATCGGCGCCTGCGGCAAGGCCGCCATGCGTTGCTGGATCGCTCCGTCGGCCAGGTAGCGCAGCACGCCATAACCCAGGCCTTTATGCGGCACGGCGCGCAGCTGTTCCTTGATCGCCTTGATCGAGGCGCCCTGCCCGGCCGCCGCTTCGATGGCCAGCGGGGTCAGGCGCAGCGGGTAAGCACTGGTGAACCAGCCGACCGTGCGAGTCAGGTCGATCTCGTCGAACAGGGTTTCGCGGCCATGGCCTTCCAGTTGGATCAGCGCCGACGCTTCGCCGGTCCAGCGGCACAACACGCGGGCCAGGGCCGTCAGCAGCAGGTCGTTGGCCTGGGTGCGGTAAGCGCTCGGCGCCTGTTGCAGCAGCTGCCGGGTGCGCTCGGCATCCAGTTTCACGCTGACGGTCCGCGCATGTTTGTTCTGCCGCCCGCCCTGGGCGTGCTGCACCGGCAGCGTCGCCGCCGGGCCAGCCAATTGGTCCTGCCACCAGCTCAACTCTTCGCGCAGCGACTCGCTGCCGGCATAGGCCTGCAGGCGTGACGCCCAATCGCGCAAGGCGCTGGTTTTCGCCGGCAGGCGCGGCGTCTGCTGAGCTTCAAGCTGGCGATAGAGGTTTTGCAGATCCTCCAGCAGCACCCGCCAGGACACGCCGTCGATCACCAGGTGGTGGATGGCGATAAACAGGCGTTGCTGCGCATCCGGACCGTCCACCAACAACGCGCGCAACAGCGGTCCGTTGGCCAGGTCGAGGCTACGCTGCGCCTCGGCGAACAGCGCCGGGCATTGCTCCATGGAAGCCACGCGCAGCTGCATCAGCAGTGGCGCCTCGGACAGCGGCTGGTGCTCGGCCCGCCATTGGCCGTCGACCTGGGTGAAGCGCAGGCGCAGGGCGTCATGCTGGGCCAGCACCGCGTGCAGCGCTTGCTCCAGCAACTGCCCATCGAGCGCCTGGGTCGGCGCCAGCAGCAGGGCCTGGTTCCAGTGCTGACGCTCGGGGATCGCACTGTCGAAGAACCAGTGCTGGATCGGTGTCAGGTGCGACTCGCCGCTGAGCAAGCCTTGCTCGGCGACGATCCGCTCGCTGCGGCTGGCCACCGCGGCCAGGGCCTGCACGGTCTGATGCTGGAACAGGTCCCGCGGGCTGAAATGAATGCCCAGCTGACGGGCGCGGCTGACCACCTGGATCGACAGGATCGAGTCGCCGCCCAGTTCGAAGAAGTTGTCGTGCAGGCCGACCTGCCGCAGGTTCAGCACGTCGCACCAGACCTGGGCCAGGGTCTGCTCCAGCTCGTTGCTCGGCGCCACGTACTGCTGGCGGTTGAGTTCCAGGTCCGGGGCCGGCAAGGCGCGGCGGTCGAGCTTGCCGTTGGCGGTCAGCGGCATGCTCGCCAGCAGGACCAGGTGGGTGGGCACCATGTAATCCGGCAGGTGGATTTTCAGCTGGGCCTTGATCGCTTCGCGCAAGGCCGCCTGTTGCTCGTCACTCTGTTCGGCGACATCGGTCACCCCATCCACGACCAAATACCCGGCCAGCTGTTTGCCGCCCGGCATGTCCAGGGCCAGCACCACCGCTTCGCGCACCGCCTCATGTTCCAGCAGGCGGTTTTCGATTTCCCCCAGCTCGATACGGAAGCCACGAATCTTCACCTGATGGTCGACCCGGCCGATGTATTCCACCTGGCCATCGGCGCACTGGCGCACCAGGTCGCCGGTGCGATACAGGCGCCCGCCAGTGGTGCTGAACGGGTCAGCCACGAAACGCTCGGCGCTCATGCCCGGACGCTGGTGGTAACCCTGGGCCAGGCCGGCCCCGCCGACATACAGCTCACCGGTGGCGCCTTGCGGCAGCAGGGCCAGATCGGCGTCGAGAATGTAGGCCACGCGCTCACCGATCACGGTGCCGATCGGTACGCTGCCAGCGCCCTCTTCCAGTTGTTCCGGCGCCAGGCTGGCCAGCGGCATGACCACGGTTTCGGTCGGGCCGTAGGCGTTGAAGAACAGGCTCGGTTTGAACGCCGCGCGGATGCGGCTCAGGTGTTCGCCGGTCAGCGCCTCGCCGCCGGTGATGCACATGCGCACCGGCAGGGTCTGGTCCTGGGTCGCCAGCCACTGCGCCAGCTGGCTGCCGTAGCTCGGGGTAAAGCCGAGGATGTTGATGCGGTGCTCACGGATCAGCTGGCAGATCTCTTGCGCATCCCACTGCCCCTGCGCCCGCAGCACCACCTGGGCGCCGCTGAGCAACGGCACCAGCAGACGCTCGGTGGCGGCGTCGAAGTTGATGGAATAGAAGTGCAGCTCGCAGTCGTCCGGCCGCATGCCGAAGCGCTCGATCACCGCGCGGCAATGCATGGCGATCTCGCCATGGGACACCACCACGCCCTTGGGCTTGCCGGTGGAGCCCGAGGTGTAGATCAGGTACGCCTGGTGCTGCGGCAGGCTGATAAAGGGCAGCTCGCTGGCCGGGTAGTTGGCCAGTTGCGCGCCGTCCTCTTCCAGGCACCAGCGCGCCACGCTGGCTGGCAACTCACCCAAAGCCTGGAACATCGCCGCGTCGCTGAGCAGCAGGCCGATACCACTGTCTTCAATCATGTAATGCAGGCGGTCCAGCGGGTATTCCGGGTCCAGCGGCACGTAGGCGCCGCCGGCCTTGAGGATCGCCAGCAGGCCGACGACCATTTCCAGCGAGCGCTCCAGGGCCAGGCCGACCCGCACCTGCGGGCCGACGCCACGCTCACGGAGCATCCAGGCCAGGCGGTTGGCGCGGCTGTCGAGCTCGGCGTAGCTCAGGGTCTGCCCGGCGAATGTCAGGGCCGGCGCGTCCGGGCGCAGCAGCGCCTGTTCGCTGAACAGGTGGTGGATGCACTGGTCCAGGCGGTGTTCGCCGGGCTCGACGCCCAGGCTGTCCAGCAGCTGCTGTTGTTCGACGCGGTCGAGCAGCGGCAATTCGCTCAGGCGCTGCTCGGGGCTCTCTATCAAGGCCGCGATCAAGGCCTCCAGCAGGTTGCGCCAATGCGCCGCCATGCGCGCGATGCGCGGCTCGTCGAACAGGTCGGTGCTGTAGGTCAGGCAGCAACCCAGGCGATGATCCAGGTCGGTGACCTCCAGGTTGAGGTCGAACTTGGTGGCCCGCGCATCGTTGGCCAGGTACTCGACCGTCATGCCGGCCAGGCTGCGGCTCTGCTGGAACTCCCAGCGCTGGACGTTGCACATCACCTGGAACAGCGGGTTGTAGGCGGCGCTGCGCGGCGGCTGCAAGGCCTCCACCAGGTGGTCGAACGGCAGGTCCTGATGGGACTGGCCTTCGATCACGGTGTGCCGCACCTGCTCGAACAGATCAAAGACGCTCATCTGCCCGTCGAGCTGGCAACGCAGTACCTGGGTGTTGAGGAAGGCGCCGATCAGCCCTTCGCTTTCCGGACGGATGCGGTTGGCCACCGGCGCGCCGATGCGCAGGTCGGTCTGGCCACTGTAGCGATAGAGCAGCACGGCCAGGGTCGCGGTCATGGTCATGAACAGGGTCAGGCCATGTTCGGCGTTGAAGCGCCGCACCCGTGCAGCCAGCTCGTCGCTGAGGTCGAAGCGGTACAACTCGCCCTGGTGGCTCTGCACCGGCGGCCGCGGACGGTCGCCCGGCAGTTCCAGCAGCGGATGTTCGTTGCCCAGTTGCACAGTCCAGTAATCCAGCTGGCGCTGACGCTCGCCGGACTCCAGCCACTGGCGCTGCCAGACGCTGTAATCCAGGTACTGCACCGGCAGCGGTTCCAGCGGCGAGTCGCGGTCGTCGATAAAGGCTTCGTACAACGCGCTCAGCTCACGGGCGAAGATGTCCATCGCCCAGCCTTCAGTGACGATGTGGTGCAGGGTCAGCACGAAGTAGTGCTCATGCTCCGCCGCCTTGACCAGGCAGGCGCGCAGCAGCGGACCGGTTTCCAGGTCGAACGGCCGGTGCGCCTCGCCGTCGGCCAGCTGTTGCAGGCGTTGCTCGCGGGCCGTTGCATCCAGCATGGAGAAATCCTTCCAGCCCATGCGCACGCCGGTTTCCCCGTGCACCCGTTGTTGGGCCACGCCGTCGACGCTAGGGAACGTGGTGCGCAGGGTTTCGTGACGCAGGATCAGCGCCTGCAGCGCCGCCTCGAAACGCCCGACATCCAGCACGCCCTTGAAACGCGCCATGCCGCCCACGTTGTAGGCCGGGCTGTCCGGCTCCATCTGCCAGAGGAACCACATGCGCTGCTGGGAATAAGACAACGGCACAGGCTGGCTGCGATCGACCTTGGCGATCGGCGGCTGCTGGTTGCGCTTGCCGGTTTCCTGGATCAGCCGCACCTGCTCGGCGAAGTCGCCCAGCTCGCTGGCTTCGAACAAGGCCCGCAGCGGCAACTCGACGTCGCAGGCCTGGCGGGTCCGGGAAATGATCTGCGTGGCCAGCAGCGAGTGGCCGCCCAGGGCAAAGAAATCATCGCGCAAGCCGATGCGCTGCTGCCCCAGCACCTCGCGCCAGATCGCCGCGATCTGCTGTTGCAACTCAGTGACGGGTTCGACGTGTTCACGCACCTGCCATTGCGGTTCCGGCAAGGCGCGGCGGTCGAGCTTGCCGCTCGGGCTCAGGGGCATGGCCGAAAGAAGCATCAGTTGCGCCGGCACCATGTACTCCGGCAGCTCACTGGCCAGGGCGGTTTTCAGGCGCGCGGTCTGCGCACCCTCCTCTTCCCCATCCGCGCTGGCGGTGTAATAACCGATCAGCTGCGCACCGGCCGCGGTCTCGCGCACCAGCACCGCCGCCTGGGCCACGCCCTCCTGGGCCAGCAGGCGCGCTTCGATTTCCTGGGGTTCGACCCGAAAGCCGCGCAGCTTGACCTGCTGGTCGAGACGCCCGAGGTATTCCAGCGCGCCATCGGCCGCCCAGCGCACCCGGTCGCCGGTGCGGTACAGGCGCGCGCCCTCGCTGCTCAGCGGATCAACGACAAAACGTTCGGCGCTCAGCCCCGGCCGCCCCAGGTAACCGCGGGCCAGGCCGACCCCGGCAATGCACAGCTCGCCCGGCACGCCGGTCGGTACCGGGTTGAGGTCGGCGTCCAGCACCCGGCAGATCACGTTGCCCAGCGGACGGCCGATGGGCGAACGCTGGCCATCGACACTGCGGCAATGCCAGTGGGTAACGTTGATCGCGGTTTCGGTCGGGCCGTAACGGTTATGCAGTTGAGCGTTCGGCAACTGCTCCAGCACCCGGTCGCGCAATTCGGCCGGCAAGGCTTCGCCACCGGAGAACACCCGGCGCAGGCTGCTGCATCCGGCGCTCAGCGGCTCCTCGACGAACAGCTGCAACAGCGGCGGTACGAAATGCAGCGTGGTCACGCCGTATTGCTGCACCAACTGGGCGATGCGATGCGGGTCGCGGTGTTCGCCCGGCGCGGCCAGCAGCAGGCGGCAGCCGGTAATCAGCGGCCAGAAGCACTCCCACACCGACACGTCGAAGCTGATCGGTGCCTTTTGCATCAGCACATCGCTGGCGTCCAGGCGGTAGCTGTTCTGCATCCACTGCAAGCGCTCGCTCAGGGCCGCGTGGGTGTTGCCCACGCCCTTGGGCTGGCCGGTGGAGCCGGAGGTGTAGATCACATAGGCCAGGTTGTCGCCGTGCAGGTGCAGGCGCGGCGCATGGCTCGGCCAGCCGTCGAGCTTGAGGCTGTCCATGGCGATGGCGCTGACACCGGCGGCCTGGGGCAGGCGCTCGAGCAGCTGGGTCTGGGTCAGCAGCAGCTCGACGCCACTGTCGGCCAGCATGTAGGCCAGGCGCTCGGCCGGGTAGTCCGGGTCCAGCGGCACATAGGCGCCGCCGGCCTTGACGATCGCCAGCAGGCCGATCAACAGCTGCGGCGAGCGCTCGGCGGCGATGGCCACGCAGACATCCGGGCCGACCCCTTTGTCGCGCAGGTAATGGGCCAGGCGGTTGGCCTGGGCATGCAGCTCGGCAAAGCTCAGCTCGCCGCCCTGCCACACCAGTGCGGTGCGTTCCGGGGTCTGCTGCAGTTGTGCGTCGAGCAGTTCGGGCAGCCATTGGCTGGCCGCCGCGCACGGGGCTTCGCTCCACTGTTGCTGCTGCGCCTGCTCGCAGGGGTTGAGCAACGGCAGGTCGGCGATGGCGGTTTGCGGACGCGCGCAGGCTTCGCGCAGCAGGCTGACGTAATGCTCGGCCAGGCGCTCGACGGTCGCGGCCTCGAACAGTTCGCTGGCGTAGTCGAACGACAGGCTCAGGCGGCCGTTGCGGTCTTCTTCACTGTGCAGTTGCAGGTCGCACTTGGCCTCGCGGCTGTGCCACGGCAACTCCTCGGCCAGCAGCCCGGGCAGCCGGCGCAGGGCGCTGAGGTCGCGCTGCTGGTGGTTGAACATGACCTGGAACAGACCCTGTTCGCGGGCCTGGGGGAAGGCTTCGAGCAGTTGCTCGAACGGCAGGTCCTGATGGGCCTGGGCCTGCAGCGCGGCCTGGCGGGTCTGCGCCAACAGATCAACGAACGGCAGGCGCCCGTCCACCTCGGCGCGCAGCACCAGGGTGTTGATGAAGAAACCGATCAGGCCTTGGGTTTCCAGGCGCGGACGGTTGGCGTTGGGCACGCCGATACGGATGTCGCGCTGGCCGCTGTAGCGATGCAGCAGGCTCTGGAACGCCGTGAGCAACAGCATGAAAGGTGTGGATTCATGGGCCTGGGCGGTCTGGCGAATGGCTTCGCTCAGGCTCGCGCCCAGGCGCAGGCTGTGCCGCGCGGCGCTGTGTTGCCGTTGCGCCGAGCGCGGGTGGTCGGTGGCCAGGCTCAGGCTCGGGTGCTCGTCGCCCAACTGCTGTTTCCAGTAGGCCAGTTGCCGTTCGCCTTCGCCCTGGGCCAGCCACTGGCGCTGCCAGCTGCCGTAGTCGGCGTACTGCAACGGCAGCGGCGCCAGGCTCGCCGCCTGGCCTTGCACGGCGGCGGCATACAGGCGCGAGAACTCGTCGATCAGCACATTCAGCGACCAGCCGTCGGCGATGATGTGGTGCAGGGTCACCAGCAGTTGGTGTTCCTCGTCGTCGAGGCGCACCAGGGTCACCCGGAGCAGCGGGCCTTGTTCCAGGTCGAACCGGGTACGGGCTTCATCCTCACGGATCTGTTGCGCCCGCGCCTCGCGCTCGGCCAGCGGCAGGTCGCTGAGGTCGATCACCTGCAGGTTGAATTCGCTGGCCGGCAGGACCTGTTGCAGCGCCTGGCCGTCGCGCTCGAAAAAGCGCGTGCGCAGGGATTCGTGGCGTTCGATCAGTTGCTGGAAACTGGCGCACAGGGCGTCTTCGTCCAGCTCGCCACGCAGGCGCAGGCCACCAGGAATGTTGTAGGCGCTGCTGTGCGGATCGAGCTGCCAGGTGATCCACAGGCGGTTCTGCGCCAGGGATTGAGGCAGCGCCTCGGTGCGCGACAAAGCGTTGATCGCGCCCTGGGCCAGGCCGCCATCCTGTTGCAACTGGGCGACCTGCACGGCGAACGCGCCGAGGGTCGGCGCCTCGAACAGCAGGCGCAGGTTCAGCTCCAGGCCGAGTGCTTCACGCAGGCGCGCGACGACCTGGGTCGCGGCGATGGAGTTGCCGCCCAGCAGGAAGAAGTGATCGTCGCTCGCTACTTGCTCGACTTGCAGCTGTTCGCGCCAGATACGGCCGATCAGCTCTTGCAGTTCGCGGGTCGCTTCGCCACTGGCCTCGCCGACCGCCGCCTGGCGATCGGGGAGCTTGTTATCGGAGAACTGGGCGTAACTGTCGAGGCTGCCATCGGCCAGGCGGTTGCGGCAGGCCGAACGTTGCAGCTTGCCGCTGGACGTCTTGGGCAAGGCGCCGGGATTGAGCAGGACCACCACGCTCGGCGCTTGCTGATAGGCCTCGGCCACGGTCTGGCGAATCAGCTTGATCAGCGCGTCCGGCGTGAGGATCTTCTGCACGCTGCGGCTGATTTCCGCGGCGATGCCGATGCCTTCCTGGCCCTGCTCGGTGACGGCGAACGCCGCGACCCGGCCCTTGCGCACCACCTCGACCTCACGCTCGATGGTCTGCTCGATGTCCTGTGGATAAAGGTTGTGCCCACGCACGATCAGCATGTCTTTCAAGCGGCCGGTAATGAACAGCTCGCCATCGCGCATGAAACCCAGATCGCCGGTGCGCAGCCAGGTCCGGCCGGCATGCTCGACGAAGGTCTTGGCCGTGGCCTCGGGGTTGCGCCAGTAACCATGGGCGATGCTCGGGCCGGCAGCCCAGACTTCACCGACCCGGTTCTCTTCCAGCTCGGCCAGGGTATTGGGCTCGACGATCAGCACCGCGTGCTCGGGCTGGCTGGTGCCGCAGCTCATCATGGCGTTGCCGGTGCCCGGCTCGGCGCGGTTCTGCGCCAGGGCCTGCTCGTCCAGGCGCAGGGCCGGGATGCCCTGGCCACGGGTGCCGCCAGCGACAAACAGGGTGGCTTCGGCCAGGCCATAGGAGGCGAAGAAATGATTCGAGGTGAAACCGCAGGCGGCGAACTTCTCGGCGAAGCGCTCCAGGGTGTCCAGGCGGATCGGCTCGGACCCGGAATAGGCAACGCGCCAGCGGCTGAGGTCCAGGCGTTCCAGGGCCGACTCGCTGACTCGCTCGCTGCACAGGCGGTAGGCGAAGTCCGGGCCACCGCTGATAGTGCCGCCGTATTCGCTGATCGCCTCCAGCCAGCGCAACGGCCGGCCGAGGAAATACGCCGGCGACATCAATACGCAGGGCACGCCGCTGAAGATCGGTTGCAGCAGGCCGCCGATCAGACCCATGTCGTGGTACAGCGGCAGCCAGCTGACGATCACGTCGTCGGGGTTGAGGTCGATACCGAAGCCGCGGCGGATCAGCAGTTCGTTAGCAACCAGGTTGCCGTGGCTGACCTGCACGCCCTTGGGCAAGGCGGTGGAGCCCGAGGTGTACTGCAGGAAGGCGATGTCGTCGCCCCGCAGCTCGGTGGCGCTCCAGCCTTCGGCCAGGCTCGCCGCCAGGGTATCCACGCAGAGCAGTTGCGGCGCGTCGGCACCTTGCAGTTCGTCCATCTGCGCCAAGGAGTCACGCAGCCCGCTGCTGGTCAGCAGCAGCCGCGGCTCGGCGTCGGCGATGATCGAGATCAGCCGCTCCTGGTGATGGCGTCGGCTCGACTCCGGCGGATAGGCCGGCACCGCGATGACCCCGGCATACAAGCAGCCGAAAAACGCCGCGACATAGTCCGGGCCGCTGGGGAACAGCAACACCGCTCGATCGCCCAGAGCGGCATTGGCCTGCAACGCCGTGGCGATGGTCCGGGCACGCAGATCCAGGTCGCGATAACTGAGGACCACGCTCTGATCCTGCTCTTCGGCAAGGAAGCGCAAGGCCACTTGATCGGGGGTCTGAGCCGCCCGGCGTTGAAGGGCTTGAGCCAGAGTGCTGGGGAGTTCGAACGCGTCCATCATGGGGTTTCCTGCGCGGATTGTGCTTGCACGTAGAGCCGCGGGAAAAAGCCGCAGCCGTTACATAAACCTTTGAAAAATAAAGGCCCCTGCCCTCGGAATGGGACATCTGGAGAGCGCTGTGGCGGGATGTTCCACCCGGAACCTTTCTCCAATGAGAACGGATGGCGTCTTGAAATAATTAGTCCGCACTCTGCCCTCGAACCCCTTCACAAAGTGCGACAACGAGCCGCAGTTCTCACTCTGCACCAAAGATGCTCATTAATTCTCTTTCTCAATTGACAATCATTATCATTCAACATAATTTGTCGCTCGATGTGTAAGACGAATCTGAAATTTCTGTCGTCCTACTAACCCTTTTGCAGCAAGGTGATTTCCATGACGGAACAAGTATCCACAAGCAGGTGCGATTCACCGCTACTCCAGGCCTTTGTCGACAACCGCCTGATCCTGGTCAAGATCGCGGCGCGCATTACCGGCTGTCGTTCCCGTGCCGAAGACGTGGTGCAAGACGCGTTCTTCCGGCTGCAATCGGCGCCGCAGATCACCTCATCGTTCAAGGCGCAGTTGAGCTATCTGTTCCAGATCGTGCGCAACCTGGCGATCGACCACTATCGCAAGCAGGCGCTGGAGCAGAAGTATTCGGGCACTGAAGAAGAGGGTCTGAATGTGGTCGTGCAGGGAGCGTCGCCGGAAACCTCACACATCAATTTCTCAACCCTGGAACACATTGCCGACGCGCTGACGGAGCTGCCCAGCCGCACCCGCTATGCCTTCGAGATGTATCGCCTGCATGGCGTGCCGCAAAAGGACATCGCCAAGGAACTCGGGGTCTCGCCGACACTGGTGAACTTCATGATTCGCGATGCGCTAGTGCATTGCCGCAAAGTCTCGGGCAACCGCGCCGATACCTACGCCCGCCACTGATCCGCGCCGCACGCTACTCCCGCACCTGATCGCGATAGCCACCGTCAGCCACGGCGCTACCGCGAACAGGAAGGCTCCCGCCAGATCTTCTCGACCGCCTGATGCCGTCCGTCCCCCCGCCCCTGCGCCAGAATCAGCAAGGCGGCGCGCTTGTGGGAAAAATCGAAGGCTCTCCCACAATGCAGGCAACGCTCCTGCTGCTCGAGCCTCTGGCCAGCGTCCTCGGCCAGCCATTCGCCCGGCCCGTGGTCGAGGCATAACGAATGCACCAGGGTCGATAACCAGCCGGCCATCCACTCGTCACGCCACCCTTCTTGCCCACGCAAGGCTTGCAGCACCTCGCTGCCCGCCGGTGGCAGTGGCGTGCCAGGCCCGCGGCTGGCACCGCTCGTTTCAATACCGGCCAGGCGCAGCGGTTGCAGGCCAGCGGGATCGGCGGCGCAACGACAGGTATCGGCAACGGCCACAGCGGACAGCGTATCGAGAGAGGACATGGCACGGACTCAGCGTCATCAGTGTTCAACCAAGTGACGTGAGCCGCACAGGGAAATTTAGGCAAGCCGCCTTGCCGGCGGCTTCATTTGGCCGGTGGCATGACCACGATGCGGTAGGGATCGAAGATCTTCAGCAATTCACCGCTGTCGCGCAGGCGCCCCAGCAACTTGGCGAAGTTTTCGCCGCTGATCGGCGCCATGGGGCGAATCAGCGCATAGTGGTGGTAGACCTGATCGATCCGATCGGAGGCGAACAATTGCTGCGCCGTGTCGGTATTGTGCGAAAGGAAATCACTGAGGTAGGAACGGGTCACCAGCGCAATGTCGGCACGACCGCGCAGCACCATCAGCAGGTTGCTGTCGTGGGAATAGGTCAGGGTCGCGTTGTAGGTGTCGGCCAGGTACTTGGGGTCGGCATTGAAGTTGGCGAACGCGTAGTGGTAACCGCTGAACAGGGCCAGGCGCTTGCCCTTGAGGTCGGCGAAATATTCCTGGCCGCGGCCGGGCTCGCGCTGGGCGGTGAAGATTTCGGCATCTTCCAGGCCCATGTCGACGCTGGTGTGGGGAATGTTCTGCCAGCCCCAGGCCGGGTTCTCGAAAATCGCCATGTCGACGCGGCCCTGCTCGAAATCGCGAAAACGCCGGGGAATCGAGGTCGGCACCAGTACGAATTGGTAGTCGCTCTGCAGCGCGTTCAAGGCGTCCACCAGTTGCGGCAGCAGCCCGGTGTCGGCGCCCTGCTCGGGACGCACGGTATAAGGGGGAAAATGCGCCGCCCCCACGCGTACCAACTGCGCAGCGCAGGCCGGAAAAACCGTCAGGGTGGCCAGGCCCCACACCAGCACTCGCAAAGCCGTCCGCATTGGCGAAGACATCAAGGCAACTCACCTCAAGAAAAGAAACAGGGCAATGCCATTAAAACTAGGCGGTTTCCCTGGCTTCGACAACTTTCCACTGAATAATTAATTACTTGCAGGAGGCCTACGGCTCCTTGAGCACCAGGGTCAGCGCTTCCTCGGCCAGTTGCTCCAGGGTCATGCTGCCCTCGGCGCGGAACCAGGTGGTGGTCCAGGACAGCGCCCCAGTGAGAAAACGCCGGGTTATGAACACATCGCCCTTGATAAAGCCGGCCTCCTTGGCCTCGCCCAGCACCTGCAACCAGATCCGCTCATAAATGTCGCGCAGCGCCAGGACGTCGGCCTGGCCCTGCGCCGACAACGAGCGCCATTCGTAGACCAGCACGGCCATGGCCTCGCCGCTGCCGCCCATGATCGATTGCAACTCGCAGCGGATCAGCGCCAGCACCCGCTCGCGCACGCTGCCGGCCTCGGCCAGTTCGGCGCGCATCAGGGCGGTGTTGTAGTGGATGGTTTCCTCCATCACCGCGCGCAGGATGTCGTCCTTGCTCTTGAAGTGATGAAAGATGCTGCCGGACTGGATGCCCACCGCGCCGGCCAGGTCGCGCACCGTGGTGCGCTCGTAGCCTTTGTTGCGAAACAGGTGAGCCGCGGTTTGCAGCAGCTTGCCGCGGGCGCTGTCCGGATCGGTCAGTTGCCCGTTGGCGACCAGCTGGCGCATCACCAGCAAGGCTTTTTGCTCGTCCACGGCCTCTCTCCTACATTCGCTCGATCGTTATGCGGCGCAGCCCCCTGAAACAGGGAGCTTGCGCGCGCAATTTAAGCCCGCGGGGACGACCAAGCAAGCGCTTGGGAATAAGATATTTCCGACGTTTACAAACCAAGCGCTTGCTTGGTAGTCTCGATCCAGTTCTGTCATCGCGTCTTTTTATCGAGTCTTTTATCGAGAGCCCCAGCCATGACCAAGACCCTTCGCATCGGTTGTGCCAGCGCCTTCTGGGGCGACACCTCGAGCGCCGCCGCGCAACTGGTGGAGGGCGGCCGCCTGGATTACCTGGTGTTCGACTACCTGGCCGAGATCACTCTGTCGATCATGGCCGGCGCGCGGATGAAGGACCCTACTGCCGGCTACGCTACGGATTTCGTCGAGGTCTTGAGCCCGCTGCTGGGCGAGATCGCCCGGCAGGAGATCCGGGTCATCAGCAACGCCGGCGGGATCAACCCGCAGGCCTGCGCCGCGGCCCTGCAAGCGGCCTGCGACCAGGCCGGCGTCGCCCTGAAAATCGCCGTGCTGCTGGGCGACGACCTGCAACCCCGCTTCAAGCAACTGAGCGGCAGCGGCATTCATGAAATGTTCAGCGGCGCCCCCTTGCCCCCCATGTGCGTGTCCACCAACGCCTACCTCGGCGCGCCCGGGATAGTCGAAGCCCTGAAGCTGGGCGCCGACATCGTCATCACCGGTCGCGGGGTCGACAGCGCGGTGGTCAGCGCCGCGCTGGTGCATGAATTCGGCTGGTCCTGGCACGACTACGACAAACTGGCCCAGGCCGCCCTCGCCGGGCATATCATCGAATGCGGCGCGCAGTGCACCGGCGGCAACTTCACCGACTGGCGCGACGTGCCGGACTACGAACACATCGGCTTTCCCATAGTCGAAGTCAGCGCCGATGGCCAGTTCGTGGTCAGCAAGCCCGAAGGCTCCGGCGGGCTGGTCACGCCGCTGACCGTCGGCGAACAGCTGTTATATGAAATCGGCGACCCACGGGCCTATCTGCTGCCGGACGTGGTCTGCGACTTCACCCAGGTCAAGCTGCGCCAACAGGGCAAGAATGCGGTCAGCGTGCATGGCGCCAAGGGCCTGCCGCCGACCGGCCAGTACAAGGTCAGCGCCACCTACCCGGACGGTTTCCGCTGCACCGCCAGTTGCCTGATCGCCGGTATCGACGCGGTGGCCAAGGCGCGTCGGGTCAGCCAGGCGATCATCGACAAGACCACGCAAATGTTCGGCCAGCGCGGCTGGGCGCCCTACAGCGAAGTCAATATCGAACTGCTCGGCAGCGAAGCCACCTATGGCCCCCACGGCCAGCGCCAGGACAGCCGCGAAGTGGTGATCAAGCTCGCCGTGCGCCATCCGGACAAACGCGCGCTGGTGCTGTTTTCCCGGGAGATCGCCCAGGCCGCCACGGGCATGGCCCCGGGCCTGACCGGCATCGTCGGCGGCCGGCCCACGGTCTATCCGCTGATCCGCCTGTTCTCGTTCCTGATCGACAAGAGCGCCTGCACCCTGGAAGTCGAGATGGCCGGCCAGCGCCACCGGGTCGAGCTGCCCGAGCTCGACAGCCTCGACGCCAGCGCCCTGCCCGCGCCCCATGCCGTGGCCAGCCCCGTGGGCCGCGCCGACGCCAGCGTGGCGCTGGTCAAGCTGGCGGTGGCACGCTCCGGCGACAAGGGCAACCACAGCAATATCGGGGTCATGGCCCGCGCCCCCGAATACCTGCCGTGGATCGCCGAGGCCCTGACACCCGCCGTCGTGGTGGACTGGATGAGCCATGTGCTGGACCCGGTACATGGCCGGGTCCAGCGCTGGTATCTGCCGGGCACCCACAGCCTGAATTTCCTGCTGGAGAACGCCCTCGGTGGCGGCGGTGTCGCCAGCCTGCGCATCGACCCGCAAGGCAAGGCCTTCGCCCAGCAGTTGCTGGAAATCCAGATCCCGGTGCCGCAGAGCATCGCCGACGCCGTCAACTGAAGGAGGCTTTTCGTGGGCTACGACTCGATTTTCAAACCCGACCTGTTCGCCGGCCAGACCCTAGTCGTCACCGGTGGCGGCAGCGGCATCGGGCGCTGCACCGCCCATGAACTGGCGGCCCTTGGCGCCCGGGTGCTGCTGGTGGGGCGCAAGGCGGACAAGCTGCACAAGGTGGCCGCGGAGATCGCCGAAGACGGCGGCCAGGCCAGCGGGCATGCCTGCGATATCCGCGACGAGGAAGCGGTCAAGGCCCTGGTCAGCGAACTGATCCGTGACCACGGGCCGCTGCATGGCCTGGTCAACAACGCCGGCGGGCAGTACCCCTCGCCCCTGGCCTCGATCAATCAGAAAGGGTTTGAAACCGTGCTGCGCACCAACCTGGTGGGCGGTTTTCTCATGGCCCGGGAAGTCTTCAACCAGTCCATGAGCAAGCACGGCGGCAGCATCGTCAACATGCTCGCCGACATGTGGGGCGGCATGCCCGGCATGGGCCATTCCGGCGCCGCCCGTTCGGGGATGGACAATTTCACCAAGACCGCCGCGTTCGAATGGGGCCATGCCGGGGTGCGGGTCAATGCCGTGGCGCCGGGCTGGATCGCCTCCAGCGGCATGGACACCTACGAAGGCGCGTTCAAGGCGGTGATCCCGACCCTGCGTGAACACGTACCGCTCAAGCGCATCGGCACCGAGTCGGAAGTCAGCGCCGCCATCGTCTTCCTGCTCAGCCCGGCGGCGGCCTTCATCAGCGGCAGCACCTTGCGCATCGACGGCGCCGCCAGCCTCGGCAGCCGTGCCTGGCCGCTGCACAAGGCGTCCCACAGCGAGTCCTACAACGGCTTCCACCGCGCCTACCTGCCGGATGTGCTCAAGGACGAGCCACTCAAGGACGGGAAATAAGCCATGCCAGTCATACAGTCCCAGCTCGATCCCCACGGCCCGCAGTTCCAGCAGAACCGCGAAGCGATGCTGGCCGGCATCGCGCAGATCCGCCAGCTGGAACAGAACCTGCTGGCCAAGGCCGCCGAGGCCAAGGCGAAATTCGAAAAGCGCGGGCAACTGCTGCCCCGCGAACGCCTCAATCTGCTGCTCGACCCCGGCGCGCCCTTTCTCGAACTGGCGAGCCTGGCCGGCTACAAACTGCACGACGACAAGGATGGCAGCCAGGCCGGTGGCGGATTGATCGCCGGCATCGGCTACGTCAGCGGCGTGCGGGTGCTGGTGGTGGCCAACAACAGTGCGATCAAGGGCGGCACCATCTCCCCCAGCGGCCTGAAAAAATCCCTGCGCCTGCAGCAGATCGCCATGGAAAACAAACTGCCGGTGGTGACCCTGGCCGAGAGCGGCGGCGCCAACCTCAATTACGCGGCGGAGATTTTCGTCGAAGGCGCGCGCAGCTTCGCCAACCAGGCACGCATGTCGGCCATGGGCCTGCCGCAGGTCACCGTGGTCCATGGCTCGGCCACCGCCGGCGGGGCCTACCAGCCGGGGCTGTCGGATTACGTGGTGGTGGTGCGCGGCAAGGCCAAGCTGTTTCTCGCCGGCCCGCCATTGCTCAAGGCCGCCACCGGCGAGGTGGCCACCGATGAAGAACTGGGCGGCGCCGAAATGCATGCGCAGGTGGCCGGCACCGCGGAATACCTGGCGGAAAACGACGGCGACGGCGTGCGCATCGTGCGGGAAATCCTCGCAGCCCTGCCGTGGAATGCCCGGCTGCCGCTACAGCCGCCCCGGCCTTATGCAGAGCCGCTGTACCCGATCGACGAGCTGCTGGGGCTGATTCCCGACGACCCGAAGAAGCCATACGATGCCCGGGAAATCATCGCGCGCATCGCCGACGGCTCGAACTTCCTCGAGTTCAAGGGCGAGTTCGACCCGCAGACCCTCTGCGGCCATTTACAGATCCAGGGGCGCCCTTGCGGTTTTATCGGCAATAACGGGCCGATCACCCCGAAAGGCGCGAGCAAGGCCGCGCAGTTCATTCAGTTGTGCGACCAGAGCGGCACCCCGCTGCTGTTTTTCCACAACACCACCGGTTTCATGGTCGGCACCGAGTCGGAGCAGCAGGGCGTGATCAAGCACGGTTCCAAGCTGATCCAGGCAGTGGCCAATGCCCGGGTGCCGAAGCTGACGATCGTGGTCGGCGGCTCCTACGGCGCCGGCAACTACGCCATGTGCGGCCGCGGCCTGGACCCGCGCTTCATCTTCGCCTGGCCCAACAGCCGTACCGCGGTGATGGGCGGCGCCCAGGCCGGCAAGGTGCTGCGCATCGTCACCGAGGCCAAGCATGCCAAGCAGGGCCAGGCGGCCGATCCACAGATGCTGGATATGCTGGAACAGGTCACGGCGCAGAAACTCGACAGCCAATCCACGGCCTTGTATGGCAGCGCCAACCTGTGGGACGACGGGCTGATCGACCCACGGGATACCCGCATCCTGCTGGGTTATCTGCTGGATATCTGCCACGAGGCGCAGGTACGTCAGCTACAACCCAATAGCTTCGGCGTCGCACGGTTCTGACCTGTAGCCGCTGCCGCAGGCTGCGATAAGGCACGAAGAGCCTTCGAGGGCCTCAAGGGCACGTCCCCTGCGGGGCCGATCGCAGCCTTCGGCAGCGGCTACAGGGACAGCGAGCAGTTCCGCAACGACGGTGTTTTCGGCCTGCGGCAGCGGCTGCAGGGGTAACAAGATTCAGGGATTGCGTCACTCAACTTGAGGAGAACAATAAAAATGATCTTCACCCAGGAACATGAAGAACTGCGGCGCACGGTGCGCAATTTTGTCGAGCGCGAGATCAACCCGCATGTCGAGGAATGGGAAAAGGCCGGGCGCTTTCCGATCCACGAGATTTTCCGCAAGGCCGGCGAACTGGGCCTGCTGGGCATCTCCAAGCCGGAGAAGTTCGGCGGCATGGGCCTGGACTACAGCTATTCGATCGTCGCCGCCGAAGAGTTCGGCACCATCCATTGCGGCGGCATCCCGATGTCCATCGGCGTGCAGACCGACATGTGCACCCCGGCCCTGGCGCGCTTCGGCTCCGACGAGTTGCGCGAGGAGTTCCTGCGCCCGGCCATCAGCGGGGAAATGGTCGGCTGCATCGGTGTCTCCGAAGTCGGTGCCGGCTCCGATGTGGCCGGGCTCAAGACCACCGCGCGCAAGGACGGCGACGACTATGTGATCAACGGCAGCAAGATGTGGATCACCAACTCCCCCAGCGCCGACTTCATCTGCCTGCTGGCCAACACCTCGGACGACAAGCCCCACGTCAACAAGTCGCTGATCATGGTGCCGATGAACAGCCCCGGCATCAGCCTCAGCCCGCACCTGGACAAGCTCGGCATGCGCAGTTCGGAAACCGCCCAGGTGTTTTTCGACAACGTGCGCGTGCCCCAGCGCTATCGCATCGGCCACGAAGGCGCGGGTTTCATGATGCAGATGCTGCAATTCCAGGAAGAGCGGCTGTTCGGCGCGGCCAACATGATCAAGGGCCTGGAGTACTGCGTCGACAGCACCATCGAGTACTGCAAGGAGCGCAAGACCTTCGGCAGCGCGCTGATCGACAATCAGGTGATCCACTTCCGCCTGGCCGAGCTGTCCACCGAAATCGAATGCCTGCGAGCCCTGGTGTACCAGGCCACCGAGCAATACGTGCGCGGCCAGGATGTCACCCGCCTGGCGTCCATGGCCAAGCTCAAGGCCGGGCGCCTGGGCCGCGAAGTCAGCGACAGCTGCCTGCAATACTGGGGCGGCATGGGCTTCATGTGGGACAACCCGGTGGCCCGCGCCTACCGCGACGTGCGCCTGGTTTCGATCGGCGGCGGTGCCGACGAAATCATGCTGGGCATCATCTGCAAACTCATGGGCATCCTGCCGGGGAAAAGAAAATGAGCCGCCTGCCCGCCTGCGAAACCCTGCTGCTGGCGCCCCGTGGCGGCGTCCTGCACATCACCCTCGATCGCCCGGACAGCCGTAACGCCATGAACCTGCACATGGTCGCCGAACTGCGCGCGGTGCTGGCGGCGGTACGCGATGACCGCGGCATTCGCGCCCTGGTCCTGAGGGGCGCCGGCGGGCACTTCTGCGCCGGCGGCGACCTGAAAGACATGGCCAGTGCCCGTGCCCAGGGCGCCAGCGCCTATCAGGAACTGAACCGGGCGTTCGGCACACTGCTTGAAGAAGCCCAGCACACCCCGCAGGTGCTGATCGTGCTGCTGCAGGGCGCGGTGTTGGGTGGCGGCTTCGGCCTGGCCTGTGTCAGCGATATCGCCATCGCCGATCATCAGGCGCAGTTCGGCATGCCGGAAACCAGCCTCGGCCTGCTGCCGGCGCAGATCGCGCCGTTTGTGGTCAAGCGCATCGGCCTGACCCAGGCCCGTCGGCTGGCCCTGACCGCCGCGCGCTTTGATGGCAACGAAGCCGAACGGCTGGGCTTGGTGCATTTTGTCGAAGACGGCCCAGAGGCCCTGGCCGAACGCCTCGATGAGGTGCTGGCCCATGTGCTGTGCTGCGCGCCCGAGGCCAACGCCGCGACCAAAGCCCTGTTGCTGGCCAGCGCTGAAGAACCGCTGGCGCCGCTGCTCGATCGCGCGGCGGAACAGTTCGGCGCCGCTGTCACTGGCGCCGAAGGCATCGAGGGAACCATGGCCTTTGTGCAGAAACGCAAACCGGCGTGGGCCTCATGAGCCCCATCGCGAGCAAGCTCGCTCCTACCGGTCCGTGACTGGCCTACGCCTTTGTAGGAGCGAGCTTGCTCGCGAAATGCCCGACCAAACACCACCGATCTCAGGAAACCACCCCATGCCCGCCTTCAGCAAAATCCTGATCGCCAATCGCGGTGAAATCGCCTGCCGCATCCAGCGCACCGCCCAAGCCCTGGGTTATCGCACCGTGGCGGTGTTCAGCGACGCCGACGCCGATGCGCTGCATGTGCGGATGGCCGACGAGGCGGTGCATATCGGCCCGGCGGCGGTCCAACAGTCTTATCTGAACAGCCAGGCGATCCTCGACGCGGCCCGGCGCACGGGCGCCGACGCGCTGCATCCCGGTTACGGCTTTCTGTCGGAGAACGCCGAATTCGCCAGCGCCTGCGAGGCAGCCGGCATCACCTTTATCGGCCCCAGCGCCGAGGCCATCGAGCTGATGGGCAGCAAGCGCCTGTCCAAGCTGGCGATGCTCGCGGCGGGCGTCCCCTGCATCGCCGGTTATCAGGGCGCGGAACAGGACGATGCGACCCTGCAACGCGAAGCCGAACGCATCGGCTACCCGCTGATGATCAAGGCCAGCGCCGGGGGCGGCGGACGCGGCATGCGCCTGGTGCAGCGAGCCGATGAGCTGCTGGCCCAGGTGCGTACCGCGCGCTCCGAGGCGCTGCACGCCTTCGGCAGCGACGAGTTGATTCTGGAGCAGGCGCTGATCGAACCGCGGCATGTGGAAATCCAGGTGTTCGGCGACCGCCACGGCCAATTGATCTACCTCGGCGAGCGCGATTGCTCGATCCAGCGCCGTCATCAGAAAGTCGTCGAGGAAGCGCCCTGCCCGGTGATGACCGCCGAGCTGCGCCAGGCCATGGGCGAGGCCGCCCTCAAGGCCGGTCGGGCGGTGAATTATGTCGGCGCCGGCACCGTGGAATTTCTTCTCGATGCACGGGGGCAATTCTACTTTCTGGAAATGAACACCCGCCTGCAGGTCGAACACCCGGTCACCGAGATGATCACCGGCCTGGACCTGGTGGCCCTGCAACTCCAAGTGGCGGCCGGTCAACCGCTACCGCTGCGCCAGGAACAGGTCGAACTCAAGGGCCATGCCATCGAAGTGCGGCTGTATGCCGAGGACCCGGCGCAGGATTTCCTGCCGCAAACCGGCCAGGTACGGCTCTGGGAACCGGCACTGGGTGTCGATGTGCGTATCGATCACGGCCTGCTGGAAGGCCAGAGCGTCAGCCCGTTCTATGACCCGATGCTGGGCAAACTCATCGCCCACGGCGCCACCCGCGAAGAGGCGCGCCGCAAGCTGTTGCGCGCGGTCGAGGACACGGTGCTGACCGGCGTGGCGAGCAACCAGAAGCTGTTGGCGAACCTGCTTCGCCACCCTGGCTTTGCCAGTGGCGAATTCAGCACCGCCTTTATCGCCGAACATTTCGCCGACGATCCAAGCCTGCGCCCGCAACCGCCAAGCGGCGCCGAACTGGCCCTGGCCGCGGCACTGTTTTATCAGCACGCGGCCCAGCCTCACGGCGCAGCGCTGGCCGGCTGGCGCAACAACGCCAGTGTGCCGCTGCACTATCGCCTGGGTTCGGGTGAAGCCGTATGGAACCTTGAACTGAATAACCAGGCCGGAACGCTGCGGATTCAACACGCCGACCAAGGCTTCGAGGTACAGCTGCTGGAGACGGATGGCCGCTGGGCCTGCGCGACCATCGACGGTATCCGCCGCCGCTACGCCTACACCCTGGAAGCCGGGCAGCTCTGGCTGTTCACCCGTCCTGGCAGCCTGCACCTTCAAGACCTGAGCCACGCACCGGTCGCCAGCCAGGCCGGCGCCCACAGCGGCATGCTCAAGGCGCCCATGGACGGCGCCATAGTCGACGTACTGGTCAGCGAGGGCGCGACCGTCAGCAAGGGGCAACTGCTGCTGGTGCTGGAGGCGATGAAAATGGAGCATCCGCTGAAGGCCGGGATCGATGGCGTGATCAAGCGGCTGCAGGTCAATCTCGGCGATCAGGTGAAAAACCGCCAGATTCTGCTGGAGGTGGAATAAGCCGCTAGGCGCAGACGTCGGGTTTGGCTACGCTCAAGCCTCATCGGGATGTTGAAGCTGGAGCCTGTGATGCCCCACTGGTTGGTAATTGATCTGGAAGCCACCACGGACGAAGGAGGCTGGCCGCTGACCGACATGGAAATCATCGAGATCGGCGCCACCCTGGTGAACCGCGAAGGGCGTGAACTGGACCATTTCCAACGCTTCGTGCGCCCGCTGCGGCGGCCGATGCTGACGCCGTTCTGCCGTGAACTGACCCACATCACCCAGGCCCAGATCGACGGCGCCCAGCCGTTGAGCGAAGTCTGGCCGCTGTTCGAACGCTGGCTGGGCCAGCATCACACGCGCCTGGAGGGCTGGGCCAGCTGGGGCGACTACGATCGCAAGCAACTGCTGCAGGAGTGGCAACGCTCACAACTGCACAGCGCCCTCGCCCAACTGCCGCACATGAACCTCAAGCAACGCTTCGCCAAGGCCCGCCGCCTCGAACGACCGCTGGGCCTGAACGGCGCGCTGCAACTGGCCGGGCTGCAGTTCACCGGCCAGCAGCATCGCGCCCTGGAAGATGCCCGCAATACGGCGCGTTTATTGCCTCTGATTCTTCCCGGCTGATCCGTCCGCGCAACAGGTGACGCATCTGAAGGCCTTGTGCATACTGGCCGGCCTTTTTGACCCCTTTTTGAGGAATCGCCCATGTTTAAAGTCAACGAGTACTTCGACGGCACCGTCAAGTCGATTGCCTTCGGCACGGCCGAAGGTCCCGCCACCATCGGCGTCATGGCTCCGGGCGAATACGAGTTCGGCACGGCTCAACGGGAAATCATGCATGTGGTTTCCGGCGCCCTGACCGTCAAGCTGCCTGACAGCAACGACTGGGAAACCTTTGCCGCCGGCAGCCAGTTCAACGTACCAGCCAACAGCAAGTTCCAGCTGAAAGTGGCCGTCGACACCGCCTACCTGTGCGAATACCGCGGCTGATCCCACTCCCAGGGACTAATCGTCGGCGATAAAAAATGCCCGTATCTGGCGATACGGGCATTTTTCGTTTCTACACCACCGACTATTCCAGCACCGTGACCGGCATGCCGACTTCCAGGCGGCCAATGCCATCGTTCACCAGGTTCTGCCCGAACATCGCCCCGCCTTCTTGCGCCCGGTACTGCTGCAGCGTGGCCAGCGGTTCACGGTCGGCGCTGCGCTCGCCGGTCTGCGGATCGATGGTGGTGAGAATGCAACGCGCACAAGGCTTGACCACACGAAACTCGATATCGCCGATGCGGATGCGTTTCCAGCCATCTTCGGCAAAGGCCGGGCAGCCCTCGATCACCAGGTTCGGGCGAAAGCGCAGCATCTCCAGGGGACGGCCGACACGACTGGACAGGTCTTCCCGGGAGGACTCGCCAATCAGCAACAACGGAAAACCGTCGGCAAAGGCCACCTGATCGTCATCCTTGCCGTAACCGGCCTGAGTGGTGCGCGCACGCTCCGGGGGGACCTGTACCAGGCGGGTCGGCTTGCCGATGAAATCGCTCAGCCAGGCATGGGCTTCGTCGCCGGCATCCGGTACGCGCAGGGTATCGCGCCAGATGGTCACGCCACGTAACGGGGCATCCGCACCAGGCAGTGGCACATCGAGGGATGGGTAGCCGGGAGCACTGAGGGTCAGCCCTCCCTCGGCGTTCCAGAGCGCCGAAAGCTGGCTCATGTGCGGGACCGCACGCTGGGTCAGAAAGCGTCCGCTGGGTTCATCGACCAGCATCCAGCGTCGATCTCCCTCCAGCCCCAGCCTGTCCAGCGCGACCTGTTGCAGGGACTCGCCCTTGCCGGATTTCAAGGGGTATCGATAAAGCGCGCTGAGACGCATGGCCAGCTCCCGGGTGGCAAAGAAAGCAACCTTATACGAGCCGGCCCGCGAATCAAAGAAGCACCTGCCGCGCAGGCGTCGCTCCGTCCACGGCTGCCGTCAGGCGGGAACTTCGTCCAGCATCAGGCGCTGGCGCACCACGTCGACCAGTTTGTCCGGCTGGAACTTGGACAGGAAGTTGTCGCAACCGACCTTCTTCACCATCGACTCGTTGAAGCTGCCGGACAGGGAGGTATGCAGCACCACATAAAGGCCGCGCAGACGAGGATCGTTGCGGATTTCGGTGGTCAGGCGATAGCCGTCCATTTCCGGCATTTCGGCGTCGGTGAACACCATCAGCAGCTTGTCGGTCATGTCGACCCCGGTATCGGCCCAGGCCTTGAGCATCTTCAGGGCCTTCAGGCCGTCGCTGGCAATGTGCATCTTCACCCCCAACTGGCCCAGGGTGTCGCGCAATTGCGACAGCGCCACGTTGGAGTCGTCCACCAACAGCACTTCACGGCCGCGGGCACGTTCGAGCACCGGATCGTCGAGCTTGTCCCGCGACACCTTGGCGTTGTACGGAACGATTTCGGCCAGGACCTTTTCCACGTCGATGATCTCGACCAGTTGATCGTCGACCTTGCTGATCGCCGTCAGGTAATGCTGGCGCCCGGCACTGGTCGGTGGCGGCAGGATAGCTTCCCAGTTCATGTTGACGATGCGGTCGACGCCCCCCACCAGGAAGGCCTGCACCGAGCGGTTGTACTCGGTGACGATGATGGTGCTGTTGGGACCCGGCACCAGCGGTCGCATGCCGATCGCCTGGGACAGGTCGATGACCGGCAGCGTCTGCCCCCGCAGGTTGACCACGCCACAGACGAACGGATGGCGCTGGGGCATCAGCGTCAGCTTCGGCAATTGCAGGACTTCCTGCACCTTGAACACGTTGATCGCGAACAACTGTCGCCCGGCCAGACGGAACATGAGGATTTCCAGGCGATTCTCACCCACCAGTTGCGTGCGTTGATCTACCGTGTCGAGAATGCCGGCCATGTAATGACTCCTGGGCTTGTTCTGATGAATTCACTAACGTGGGTTATCGGCGCAATTCGCCGAATCTTGACCCGCATACAAAATGCCATGCAAAGGCATTGATGTCACATTAACATCATGCTTTACTGGCTTCGCGATTTCACTCACACAACTTCCCCGCCGCGACCTCTATTTCAGCGCTTGGTTCCCCTTTATAAGGGAATCCCCTATCGGCAATCAGGACCAACCTGATATTCGCAATATCCAATAGCCATTAATGTGACGCCATTCTCATTGCATGAATGGAGTCAGGCTTTTGTTTGTGATCGCAGGAAGATGGGCTGGTGCCCCTTCGAGCCCCCCCGCCTCCGCTGTCCAAGCGTGGCCGACACACTGTGCTCGGCAGTCTGTCGCCTGCAGACTAAACACCAGCACAGCGTCTTCGTCCGTTGAGAACCAATCAGATTCGTCCTATATCCCACGGCATAACCGACGTAATACCTTACAGCCGCTCACAAAACGGACCATTCCATCATCTGACGTGGCGTCGTGGAGACAAGCATGCTGATCGACGATAAAGAGTGGCACCAGTCACCCGACTTTCTGCTTGAGGCAGAAGCACTATTGGCCAAGTCTGTTGAATGCCTGAACCATCTCAACCTGATCAGGAACGATCAGGACGCCATCGATTGCATGTTGTCCACCCTGCTCAAACTGGCCGAGAAAACCGACGGGCTGGCGCTGCGCAGCACCGCCGAATTCTCGCGCCAGGTTCATGCGTTGCTGGATCACTCCCATCCTCATCCGGACATGAACGAGCAGATCCTCGACACCCTCGGGGAATGCTTCAGCCTGATGGCCTGGCAGCTTGAACTCGTCGATCCGGTGACTGGGCAGTTGAACCTCGATGGCAACGAACAGGCCACCCTCATCGAATCCCTCGCCGTGCAAATCGACCCTCTGCCCGCCCCCCTGTCCTGCCACCAAAATTCGTTCAAAGTTTTTTCGATCGCCAAGAGAAACGCATAGACCCTGTCGTTAATACCTAACTTCAGTCGTTAGATATGTCGTGACATTGACCAGCATCATGTCGTTATCCAATATTTCATGCCTGTTAACGACAGAACCAACTAACACAACTAAATAAAACCAATCCCGAGACTTCAAGTGTTCTGAATCTCGCCTACCCGTTCGCCAAGGCCAGATACAGTCACTGTTTGAGCGGAGCCAGTTAAAACAAGCGAATCGGAACATACGTCCCAAAAGGCAATATTCCTGACCCGCTGGACATATATAGAGACGCGACCAACGGTAGCTAAGCTGATACTATGCCAGCCACTAAACGATATCCTTAATGGCACTGTGATTTCAGATTGATCTTGTTACACACCTGATCAGTGCAAGGCTTGCTCCCAACGAATAGACCGCGTTAATTGAAGCCGCATACTCAAATAATACCGTTTTCCAAACCGGGGCCCGTCAGTCGACTTGACCGGTCTCCCCGCAGCGAACATTCATTGGCTCCATCCGCTATGTACGCCAGCCTCAAGTCAACTGCCACCAGACTTCTCTCTCGAATAAACCTGCGCTGGCTCAACCTGTTGCTGTGCTCATGCTCGGCACTTGGAAGTCTGGCCGTCTATTGCCTGTCGACGACCTTTCCCCTCAGCCTGCTGATCCTGAATCTGGCGGCCCTGGCCAGTGTCTGGGCCTATTACGGCGATTCGCGCAATTCGATCAAGTTCCAACCTCAGGAACTGGCGGATCGCTTGCTGGAAGTCCAGGAAAACGAGCGCCATCGCCTCAGTCGTGAATTGCATGATGATATTGGTCAGTTGTTGACTGCCGCCAAGCTGCAAAGCGAATGGCTCAAGCGCCGCCTGCCCGAAGACCTGCAACAGCATTGCACGACGCTTCAAAGCACATTGGAAGAAACCCTGGCCAAGGTGCGCGATGTATCGGCCATTCTTAATCCCCGGCAATTGGCCAGCCTGGGCCTGGAAGCCAGCCTGCGGGCACACTTGCTGAAGACCCTGGAAAACACTTCCGTGCACTGGAGCCTGGAATGCAAGCAACGCCTGGCAGGCATCCCCGAGGAGATGGCGGTGGCCGCCTTTCGCATCACTCAGGAAGCCGTCACCAACATGCTGCGCCACGCCCAGGCGGATAACCTGCTGGTACGCCTGCAACGCCTGCCCGAGGGCCTTTCGCTGTTTATCAGCGATGATGGCTGTGGCTTTTCCCCAGCGGCCAATCCTGGCGCGCAAGGACAACGCGGCATGGCGGGCATGGCGGAAAGAATCGCGCAACTGGGTGGCACCCTGAAGGTTTCCAGCCAGCCCGACCAGGGCACACAAATCGAAGCACTCTTCCCCTGGGCGCCTCGCGCACTCGAACGGGCCAGTACGAATAAGGTTTTACATTGACCTGCAATTTACTTCTGGTGGATGACCACTCGCTCATCAGGGCTGGCGTGCGTGCCCTGGTCATGGACATTCCTGGCTATGCCGTGATCGGCGAAGCCAACGATGGCGCACAAGTACTGGAAATGGTCGAGAGGCTGTCGCCGGACATTATCCTTCTGGATATTTCCATGAAGGATATCGGCGGTCTCGAAGCCCTGAAGAGACTCAAGGTGGTGCACCCGCAGAGCAAAGTACTGATTCTCTCGATGCACACCGATCCGGCGCTGATCATGCAGGCCCTGGAATCCGGTGCTCATGGTTATCTGCTCAAGGACACCACCGCCAACGAGCTCGAGCACGCGCTCGACGCCTTGCGCAACAACGAGCGTTATCTCAGCCCGGCCATTGCCCACACGGTGATCAACCAGGCGCTGATCCGCGTGCAGAAGCCCCATCCGGAACCCGTTGAAACCCATAACCTGACCGCACGCCAGCTGGAGATCCTGCGCCTGATCGTTCGCGGCAAATCGACCCGCGAAATCGCTCATGGGCTTGGCCTGAGCATCAAGACCGTGGAAACCCACCGCTCGCAGATCATGAAACGCCTGCAGATCTATGATGTGGCCGGCCTGGTCCTGTTTGCCGTCCGCGAACAGATCATCAGCCTCGACGATTAAGACGCCGAAGCCGCCAACAGCGGGGAGTCTTCCGGCAAATGCACCCGCAATGCCCCTGGGAGCGCGCGAAAACGCAGGTTTTCGCCTTGCAGGGGCTCACCGTCGAGATTGATATCCAGCCCCTCGGACACCTTGATTTCAACCCAGGGCAGGCGCGTGCGCACAAACAGGTTGTCGATCCCCCAGCCGCCAGCCAGCAGGTCCTTCAAGGTGCCCACCAACTCCTGGGGGGCCGGCAGGATACTGACATCCAGCAATCCGTCATCGGCCATCGCCTCTGGGCACAGCAGATGACCACCACCGGCCTGGCGCCCGTTGCCGATCCCCAGGGCCAACAGCTCGCCGCGCCAATGGAAATCCGGCCCCTGCAGTTCACCGTATGCCGCATGCAGTTCGTTGAAACGGGACAAACCAGTGAACAGATAGGCCGCGCCCCCCAGAATCTTTTTCAGGTCCTCGGAGGTATTGGCCGTCACCTGGCTGCCGAACCCGCCCGTGGCCATGTTGAGAAATACCTGGCCACCGACCTCGCCGAGGTCGATCGCCCGTGCCGGAGCGTCGAGCAGGTTCAATGCCTCATGGGGTAGCAACGACACGCCGGCCGCCCGCGCGAAATCATTGGCCGTCCCCAGCGGCAGCAACACCAGGCTGGCATCGTTGGCCTGCGCCGCCATGGCCTCGGCGATATCACGCAAGGTGCCATCGCCGCCTCCCGCGATCAGGCGGGTGTAACCGGCCACGAGGGCTTCATCCACCAGGCGCTGGGCGTCGCCCGCTTCCCAGGTCAGGCGGACCGCCAGCTCCCAACCCTCTTCACGCTTGCGTTCGACAGCGTCGCGGACCTCTTCGTTGAGGGCCTGCTTGCCGTGCAATATCAGCATCGCCTTGCGTTCGCTCATCGCTCATCACTCCTGTCATTCGAGGGCCATTGAAGGATGTTGACCCTCGGCCCATGAGAAAAAGTCCGATCGGGATGTAATCAATTTGTCGCCGTCAGGCCGTCTGCTGGCTGACCGGTAACTTTTCTGACCGCAGATTGAGAATCACCTGAATTGACCCGAAACAGACAATCGGAGAATGTTCATGGCAGGCGAACGACGCCTCAAACAGGGAAGCGAAACACATGGATGACAAGAAATGCTTTGAACGCTCGAACTCCGCGCTCACTCGGCTGGAAGGGAGCATCCTGCTCAGTACAGGCAAACACCCGGAACTGAGTGTCCATCAAGTACATACCCGTGACCCCGAGCATAAGCCCGACAGCAAGCTTCATGCCTTGCTCAAGAAGCTCGCGTGGGTGTTGGCCTATGCCGGATTTATATCGGCACTGCTGTCCTGGGGACTTAACAGCCGTTTTGGCTTGCTGATCCTTTTACTCCTGCGTTGATAGGCAGGGCTCTGGAGGATGGACCCGGCGCTGCCGACCAGGTCCGCCTCCCCTGGAGTCAGCCCAGGACTTCACTCAATGGGATGAAGTTGACCCAATCGCCCTCAACCAGCGTTCGCTCTTCCAGTACCTCGACCAGCCCCTCGGCCCAGGCGGCACTGCGCAAGACCCCGGAACTCTGGTTCCGGTAGATGATTGCCCTGCCCTGCTCCAGACGCCCACGCAGATACTCTCGTCGATTCCCCGGTTTCGACCAGGCAAACCCGGCTGGAACCTGGAACTGCAAGGGCTCCAGCTCCTTCACTCCCTGGCGCCGCAAAATATAGGGGCGAGCCAGCAAGGCAAAGGTCACCAGTGTCGAGGCCGGGTTACCGGGCAGGCCGATCACCGGCACGCCGCGGAAATGCCCGAAGGTCAACGGCTTGCCCGGCTTGATCGCCAGCTTCCAGAGCGCAAGCTCGCCCTCTTCCCTTAAGGCGATGCCCAAGAAATCCGCCTCGCCCACCGATACACCACCGGTGGACAGGATCAGGTCCACATCCGCCAGTTCGGCAAGGCGCCGCCGGGTCGTGGGCAGATCGTCGGGCAGGATCCCGCCGTCGACCACTTCACAGCCCAGCCGCTGCAACCAACTGCACAGCAGGACACGGTTGCTGTTGTAGATCTGCCCTGGACCCAGCGCTTGCCCGGGTTCTACCAGCTCGTCGCCGGTGGAAAGCACGGCGACCCGCACTCGACGCACCACCTCCAACTCCGCGCAACCCAAGGAAGCAGCGAGCCCCAGTTCGATCGGCCCCAGCTGCGTTCCGGCCACCAATACACACTCGCCGACCTTGGTTTCCTGGCCTTGGGGACGAATGTTCTGCCCGGCGCTGAGCGGCTCGGTAAAGGACACCCGCCCATCGGCCTGAACCTCGGCGTTCTCCTGTATTTCCACGCAGTCGGCCCCCGCCGGGACCGGCGCCCCGGTGAAGATGCGTGCGCAGGTACCGGGCGCCAAAGGCTCGGGCGCCTGGCCGGCGAAAATGCGCTGGCTGACCGCAAGGGCCTCACCGCTCCAATCCGCGGCACGCAAGGCATAACCGTCCATGGCGCTGTTGGGCCAGGGCGGAAGATCCAGGGTGGAAATCAAATCGTCGGCCAAGACCCGGCCTTGAGCTGCCGCCAGCGGCAGCCGCTCGTGCTCGAGAATGGGAGTAGCCTCGGCCATCTCCAGCAAACGGGCCAATGCGGCCTCGACCGGCATCAAGGCACCGGCCTTGCCCGGCTTACCCACGGGATTCACAAGGTGCCGCCTGTTTCAGGTGCGTGACGAAATTGCACGGCCGGTGCCGCGAGTCCAGCTGCTCGGCGAGGATGCCGTCCCAACCGGTACGCACCGCGTTGGTCGAGCCCGGCAGGCAGCACACCAGCGTGCCGTTGGCCAGCCCGGCCAGGGCCCGCGACTGCACGGTGGAAGTACCGATGTCGGCCACCGAGATCTGACGGAACAACTCGCCAAAACCGTCGACCTGTTTGTCGAGCAGGCAAGACACAGCTTCCGGGGTGCTGTCGCGGCCGGTAAAACCGGTGCCGCCAGTGATCAGCACCACCTGGACCAGGTCGTCGGCGATCCAGGTCGCCACTTGTGCGCGAATCTTGTAGAGATCGTCCTTGAGCAGGACGCGCGCGGCCAGGTTATGGCCTGCTGCGCTCAGTCGATCGACGAAGACCTGGCCGGAGGTATCGGTCTCCAGGGTCCGGGTATCACTGACAGTCAGCACCGCGATATTCAAGGGTGCAAAAGGTACATCAGCCTTGGCTTTCATAGGCTCGATCCAGTTGTAGGAGAAACAGCCCGGTGTTATATCACAGCGCTCTCTTTGACCGCCCCTGTGGAGACGTGCCATGACCCCGCGCACAGATTTGCCACCCTGCTCCATTCTGCTCCTGGCCGGTGGACGCGGCCAACGCATGGGCGGAAGGGACAAGGGGCTGATCGAGTGGCAGGGCCGGCCATTGATCGCCCATCTGCATCGACTGACCCGCGGCCTGAGCGATGACCTGATCATTTCCTGCAACCGCAATCGCCGGCAGTACGCGCCTTATGCCGACCAACTGGTGCAGGACGAAAGCAATGACTTCCCGGGGCCATTGGCAGGTATTCGTGCCGGATTGGCCGTCGCCCGGCATGCCCGACTGCTGGTGTTGCCTTGCGACGTGCCGCGCATCGATGCGCAACTGATCGACGCCATGCGGCAAAGCGCCGCCCTGCATCCGGACAAACCGCTGATGCTGCGCCATGGCGAGCACTGGGAACCCTTGCTGTGTATTATTCCGCGCACGCTGCTCGGCACCTTCGACGGAGCCTGGCAGAACGGTGAGCGCAGCCCCGGACGTATCATGCGCGGGCTGGATGCTCAGGCCCTGCAATGTCCGGCAAACGATCCCCGATTGGCTAATCTGAATACACCAGAGCTGTTAAGCCAGCAGCACGGCGTGTCAGAATGCCCTTAACTCAAGGAACTTGCAGGCGTTGTATACGTCTCAAGCACAGCAACTAAAAGTATTCATCTCGGAGACACATAATGATTCAGCGGACTCTCGCCACTCTCATGCTTGCACTGGGCCTTGCCACTCTCGCCGGTTGCGCATCGCCTACTGTGATCACCCTGAATGACGGTCGCGAAATCCAGGCCGTCGATACGCCGAAATACGATGAGGATTCCGGTTTCTACGAGTTCGAACAACTGGACGGCAAACAAACCCGCATCAACAAGGATCAGGTTCGTACGGTAAAAGAGCTGTAATCCATACCGTTACGCCTCGAACGATAAAGCCCGCTTTCGCGGGCTTTATCGTTTCTGGCAGCAGCAAGCAGTTGCCTGGATTACCACTGCAAGGTGATCCGACTCTCGAACTCGCGCTCCTCCCCTGTCAGCGGGTCGGTAAAACGCAGGCCCTGGGCCAGCAGCTTGAGCGGCTTGGCGTAATCGTCCTCCACATCCTTGAGCGCATCGGGATAAAACGGGTCGTTGCAGATCGCCGCCCCCAGCGCACTCATGTGCACCCGCAACTGGTGCTTTTTGCCGGTCACCGGATACAACCCATAACGCCAGAGGTCACCGTTCTTTTCCCGGACCTCCAGTGCCGTTTCCGTATTAGGCGTACCAGGCCCTTCCTGCATGCGGAAAAAGGGCTCGCCATCGACCAGGCGGCTTTTATGCACCCGTGGAAACTCAAGACCGGGCAAGGCCGGTGCGATGGCCTCGTAGCGCTTGTCGATCCTGCGCGTAGGGAACAGCGACTGATAGGCCGAGCGGCTTTGCGGGTTGGCCGAAAACAACACCAGGCCCGCCGTATGCCGGTCGATGCGATGCAGAGGCACCAGGAGGGGATTGTCCAGGCTGCGGATCAAGCGGCGCAGCAAGGTTTGCTCGACATATTCCCCCGCCGGGGTGACCGGCAGGAAATGCGGCTTGTCCGCCACCACCAGGTGCTCATCGACGTAAAGAATCGACTCCTGCACCGGGATGATCTTTTCGTCGGGCACTTCGCGAAAATAATGAATGCGCAGGCCTTCGCGGTACGCCAGGTCGACACCGATCGGTAGTCCCTGTCCATCGAGCACCCGGCCGCGGGCGATCCGGCTCAGCCACTGCTCGCGGCTGATGGTGCTGAAATGGTCACACAGACAATCCAGTACGGTTGGCCATGAACCGGGGGGCAGGTACAGGGTGCTGGCCTGATGCTGTGCGGCAAAAAAAGGTACGGAAGACATACAAAAGCTCGAACGGACAATGCAGAGCGGCATTATCCAACATGGGTCCCGGGGAGCCTAGGAGAGTTTCCCCCTCCGGAACCTGCGACTAAGCCCGGGCCACGCCGGCTTGCGCGGCGGCATCGGTGAACTCCTTCAGCCAGCGCAGCACATCGACCGCCTCCCAGCGGGCCGGGTCATACAGCGCATACAACAACCCCTGATACCCCACCACGTCCAGTTGCCGGTGATAACCCGCACGCTGGAACAGGGCTTCGATTTCGGCAAAGCAGGTATTGAAATGCAGCTTGTTGAACGGTGTCTTGCCTTCCGTGACCAGGCCGTCCAGGCGCAGTTCGAGTACCGCTTCGCGCACCACATCGGCGGACATGCGGTTCACACTGCTCTTCAATTGTTCGACATTGACCATCATCAGTCCTTCTACCCTCTCATTCATCCACTGAGCACACGCCCTGCGCATCGATATCAGCCACGGCCGACATAACTGACCACCCACAACACCACGCCCCAGATTTGCGCCGAGTCCCGATCGTCCAGAGGGATCGGTGCAATCGAAGGTCGCGCCGCCTTGAGCAGCAGCCCACCCTTGGGATCGGGCGCCAGCAGGCGCACGCCATAGGCGTCTTCGCCATCGAGATGGGCCACCACGTACTGATCCACCGCCGGGGCCGCCGAACGATCGACGATCAGCCGGTCGCCGGGATAGATCCCGAAGCCCAGCAGGCTGTCGTCATCCACCAGCACCGCGCGGATCTGCGGCGCTCCGAGCCCCACGGTACGATCCAGGGAAAAACCGCCTTCGAACGTAAGCCCGGCGGCAACCCCGTCGTGCCCTGCATGCCCGGGCGACAGGTGTTGCAAACGCTCGGCGCGGGCGAGGATTGTGAGAGACATGACGAACCATCCCGATAACTGTACGCATATACAGTAACCGAATAATCGGGATCCCGCCAAGGGATTGCAGCGCAGGCGACAAACGGAAAGGGTTGTGCCAGCAACAGCCGGCTCAGCGCAGGAAGGCCACCACCTGCTCGGCATCGAACGGCCAGCCCAGCTCGGCGCCGTTGTCCACCCGGCGCAGGACCGGGATACGCAGGCCATACGCCTCGAACAGGGTTTCGTCTTCCGCGATATCCACCAGCTCGACCATCAGCCCGTGCTCCACCAGCGGCATCAACTCCGCCTCGGCGAGTTCGCACAGGTGGCAGCCCAGGGTACCGAACAGCTGACATTCAGGAGGCATGACATACAGACCGAAAAGAGACAGGCGCTTATTCTAGGCCCGCGGGAAAAAGCCGTCGACCGATGAACGCAGCACCCTGCGGCCAACAATGGCCATCGTCGAGCATTCTGCCAAACAGCTGATGCAGGTCAGCGCCGCCAACTTGCGGTTGAGCGACCCTCGCGGCTTTTTTTGCCTCTACGCTCTGTCATTACAACCGCCGCCCGGAGATGTCTGTGTTCGCCAATCTGTTGATCATCCTCGCTTCATCCCTGGTGGTGATCGCCCTGTTCCGCCGCCTGCGCCTGCCGCCTGTGCTGGGCTACCTGTGCGTGGGCCTGCTGGTGGGGCCGACCGCCTTCGGCTGGGTCAACGACAACGAAAACCTGCCCGACCTGGCGGAGTTGGGGGTGGTGTTCCTGCTGTTTTCCCTGGGACTGGAGTTTTCCGTATCGAAAATGCTGGCCCTGCGCCAGGTGGTATTCGGCCTGGGCAGCCTGCAAGTGCTGTGCAGCGGCGCCGTCCTTGGCGGCCTGCTGATTCTCGCCGGCGTACCGCTGATCCCGGCGCTGCTCCTTGGTGCGGGCCTGGCGCTGTCCTCCACCGCCATTGTCAGCAAGGAGCTGGGCAGCCTCGGGGAAATCTTCAGCAGCCACGGGCAGAATGCGATCGGCGTGTTGCTGTTCCAGGACGTGGTGGCCGTGCTGTTGCTGACCCTGGTGCCGGTATTCGCCGGCAACACCGAACAGGCCTGGTACTGGGCCCTGCCCCTGACCCTGGGCAAGACCGCCCTGCTGTTCATCGGCCTGGCGCTGGCCAGCCGCTGGCTGCTGCCCCGGCTGTTCCACGAGGTGGCCGCCTCCCATTCCGCCGAGCTGTTCGTGCTGCTGGCCCTGGTCATTGTCCTGCTGACCGCCTGGCTGACCCACCTGCTCGGCCTGTCCCCCGCCCTCGGTGCATTCCTCGCCGGCATGCTGCTGGGGGAAAGCCGTTACCGGCACCAGATCGAGGCCGATATCCGGCCGTTCCGCGACATTCTGCTGGGGCTGTTTTTCGTCAGCATCGGCATGCTGATCGACCTGCAATTGTTCGCCAGCCATGCCCTGTTGGTCCTCGGCCTGACCCTGGCCCTGATGCTGATCAAGGGCACCGTGGTGGCACTGTTGCTCAAGCTGCGCGGCAGCGACGGCGAGACGGCCTGGCGCAGTGGCCTGGCCCTGGCCCAGGGCGGCGAGTTCTGTTTTGCGCTGATGGCGCAGATGCAGCAGAGCCAGTTGATGCCGGCCGAGCTGAGCGGCCTGCTGTTGGCCGCGACCTTCTGTTCGATGCTGCTGACGCCCCTGCTGCTGCGCGCCGCCCCGGGCATTGCCGCGCGCCTGCACCGCAAGCCGAACCAGGAGGCCCACCTGGAAGAAATCAGTGCCCTCAACGCCGCATTGCAGGCGCACGTGGTGATCTGTGGATATGGCCGTGTGGGCCAGTCGATCGGCCGCTTCCTGCGCCGCGAACAGCAGCGCTTCATTGCCCTGGACGACGACCCGGTGCGGGTCCAGGAAGCCGCGGCCGGCGAAAGCTGCGTGCATTACGGCGACTCCCGCCGCGCCGAGCTGCTGGCGGCGGTCGGCCTCGAACGCGCGCGGCTGCTGGTGATTGCCGTGGACAAGACCGACATCGCCCTCAACGTGCTGAAAAGCGCGCGCCGGATCAACAGCGAAGTGCCGATCCTGGTGCGCACCCGGGACGACAGCCAACTGGCCGAACTGAAAGCCGCCGGGGCCAGCGAAGTGGTGCCGGAGCTGCTGGAGTCGAGCCTGATGCTGGCGTCCCATGCGCTGGTGATGCTCGGGCTGCCGGAACACCAGGTACAGATCAAGGTCGATGAGGTTCGCCACAACCGTTATCGCCTGCTGCATGGTTTCTACCATGGCGCGCAGACCGACCTGCTGGACAATCGCGGCCAGCCGCGGGTGCTGATGCATGCGGTCAATCTTGGCAGCGCGGCCCATGCCTGCGACCTGGCCCTGGGCGAGCTGGCGCTGGAGCAGTTGGGCGTGGATGTGCAAGGCGTGCAGCGCGATGGCCACGACCTGGAGCTGGCCGACAGTACCTTGCTGCAAGCCGGCGATACGGTGTTGATGTCCGGCCCGCTGGCAGCCATCGAAGCGTCGGAGGCGCGCCTGCTCGGCGGCCAATGATCAGCGGCAAGCAGCCCTGGCCGGGGGCTCCAGCCAGGGCCGCATGGGTTCAGTCCTGACTGACCGCGCCGATCTTGTGCAGCGACAGGTCGGCGCCGTAGTACTCCTGCTCCTGCGTCAGGCGCAGGCCGCAGAGCGCCTTGATCGCGCCGTACACCATAAAGCCACCGACCAGCGCCACCAGCACGCCCAGGCCGGTACCGATCAACTGGCTGACCAGGCTGACGCCGCCCAGGCCGCCCAAGGCGCTCTGGCCGAAGATCCCGCAGGCGATACCGCCCCACACGCCGCACAGCCCGTGCAGTGGCCAGACACCCAGCACATCGTCGATCTTCCAACGGGTCTGGGTGGCGATAAAGCACCAGACGAACAGCGCGCCGGCAATCGCCCCGGTGATCAGCGCGCCCACCGGATGCATCAGGTCGGAGCCGGCGCAGATCGCCACCAGCCCGGCCAGCGGGCCGTTGTGCAGGAAGCCCGGGTCGTTGCGCCCGACGATCAGCGCCGCCACCGTGCCGCCGACCATGGCCATCAGCGAATTCACCGCCACCAGCCCGCTGACCGCCTGCAGGGTCTGCGCGCTCATCACGTTGAAGCCGAACCAGCCGACAATCAGGATCCACGACCCCAAGGCCAGGAACGGGATGCTCGACGGCGCGAACGCCACCAGCTTGCCGTCGCGATAACGACCGTTGCGCGGCCCGAGCAACAGCACCGCGGCCAGCGCCAGCCAGCCGCCCATGGCATGCACCACCACCGAGCCGGCGAAATCATGGAAGCCCGCGCCAAAGTTCTCCTGCAACCAGGCTTGCAGGCCATAGTTGCCGTTCCACACCAGCCCTTCGAAGAAGGGATAGATAAAGGCCACGATCAGCGCCGTGGCGCAAAGCTGCGGGACGAACCGCGCACGCTCGGCGATGCCGCCGGAAATGATCGCCGGGATGGCCGCGGCGAACGTCAGCAGGAAGAAGAACTTCACCAGCCCGTAGCCGTGGTCGGCGCTGATCACCGCCGCCGGTTGCAGGAAGCTGACGCCGTAGGAGATCCAATAGCCTATAAAGAAATAGGCCAGGGTCGAGACCGCGAAGTCGCTGAGGATCTTTGACAAGGCGTTGACCTGGTTTTTCTGGCGCACCGTGCCCACCTCGAGAAAGGCGAAGCCGGCATGCATGGCCAGGACCATGACCGCACCGATAAGGATGAACAGGGTATTGGAACCATGGACCAGAGTGTCCACAGCGCTTTGCAGATTTTCCATGGAATGGGCAGACCTGATATTCAGGAAAAAGCCGCGAGCCGCTCGAACGCTTTTTGCACCAACTTGGCACCTAAGGCCCTGTCGACCCAGGTATTACGACCCATTTTGGCGCGACGCTTTTGCGAGAGGGATGTATCGCTCGGGTGTTTCCATAAGTGTTGATTTTTTAGGGTAAGGTTTTAGCTGCCAGGCAGCGCATCCTGCGCGCTTTCGGCGCAACCACCCGTGTTTACGCACCAGGACAAAGCAAAAGCTGTACCAGACAATTGCACTGAACCTTCGCGCAAGGCTCATACTCGAACCCTTCAGAACGCCACTACGGAGATAACCATGGCCAGCAAAACCACCAAGACAGCTCAAGAAACACTGATGGCGGACTTTCAGGCACTGGTCAGTGACACGGAACGTCTGCTGGAACACACCGCCACCCTGGCTGGCGACCAGGCAGACCAGTTACGCACGCAGATTCACGACAGCCTGCTGCGCGCCCGCGAGACCCTGCAACTGACCGAACAATCGCTGCGCGAACGCGGCCAGGCGGCGGTCACCGCCACCGAAGATTATGTGCAGAGCAACCCCTGGCAAGCAGTGGGCATCGCTGCGGGCGTGGGCTTCCTGATTGGCCTGCTGGCGACCCGGCGCTGATATGGCTATCGATGAATCCGGCTCCACGGCGGGCCAAGGCTCTTCAACGCGGCGCCTGGGCGCTGCTTTCCTGGGCTTGTTGCACAGCCACGTCGAACTGTTCGGCATCGAGTTGCAGGAACAGAAAGCCAGAACCGTCAGCCTGCTGCTGTTCGCCGGGCTGGCCCTGGTGTTCGCCCTGCTGCTGTTGATAGGCCTGTCGGCGCTGGTGCTGATCCTGTTCTGGGACACCTATCGCCTCACCGCCATCATCGGGCTGTGCGTCTTCTATACGCTGGCGGCGCTGTTCTGCGCCCTGCGCCTGAAGGCGGCGATTTTCGACGAGTCCTCGCCCTTCCACGCCACCCTTGAAGAGCTGGCCAACGACAGGGAGCGCCTGCTGCCATGAGCCTGCCTGACATCCCGCAAACCAACTCCCGGCGCGAGATGCGCAAGGCGCTGATCCGCCTGCGCATGGAAATGCACCGCCAGGAAATCCGCCACGAATCCCATCAACTGCTGCAACCCTTGCAGCGGGTCCGTGGCCTTGGCCAGAGCTGGCAACAGGGCTTGGGCATCAAGCACGCGCCGTTGTGGGGCGTGGCTGCCGTGACCCTGTTGGGTTTTCTCACCGGCAAAGGCGCCAAGAGCGGCAGCGTCAGAAGCTTCGCCCGGCTGGTGCGGCTCAGCGCCGGCCTGTTGCCGCTGATCAAGCTGGTCATGCAAGGTTCTTCGAACAAGCACTGAGCCGGCGCCATCTGGCTGCATTCTTGCAACCATTCCTGCAATAGCTGCGCACCCGACCTCTCCCACGAGAGGTCGGGTCGTGCCTGCCTGTTGCGTCGGCGCAGCGCCAGAATCAACAAGATCAACCAAGGAGGCCCCGTGATCGACGGGCAACCGCTTGCCTGCTTTCAACCCTTCATCGACACCGCCACCGGCCGTATTGCCGGCGTCGAAGCCCTGGGCCGCCTGCGCCAACCGAACGGCCAACTGCTGTCGGTCGGCCCATTGTTCAACGATCCCCGGACCTCCTCGAGCGCCCTGCGGCGGCTCGACCGGCTGATTCGCGCCGACGCCCTGGGCCGCCTGCATGAAGCACCCGCCGACTGGTTCCTGAGCATCAACATCTCGCCCCGCTGGATCAGCCGCCTGCGCGCCGGCCAGCCCTTGCCGAGCCTCAGGCAATTGCAGCAACAGGGCGTCGATCCGCGGCGCGTGGTCTTCGAAATCACCGAACTGAGCGGCAACAGCCAGCGCCTGAGCGAAGTGGTGGCGCGCTACCGCGAAGTCGGCGTGCGGATCGCCATCGACGACTTCGGCGCCGGCTACTCCCAGCTCGACCGGGTGCTGGCCCTGCAACCGGACATTCTCAAGCTCGACATGCGCCTGTTCCAGGCCGCGGCCCGTGGCGGGCCCAGCAGCGACGTGGTCAAGGCCCTGGCGCAAATGGCCGAGAAAACCGGCTGCTGGATCATCGCCGAGGGGGTCGAGAGCGAAACCGAACTCAACTTCGCCCTGGAATGCGGCTCGCGGTATGTCCAAGGTTTTCTGTTTGCCCGGGCCGAGCAGGCGTTCTTCGCCAGCGATGCTTTCGTCGCGCCTTTTGCCCGGGTGCGCCAGCGCTATGTGCAACAGAAACTGGCCGAGCGCGGACGCCTGATGCAGATGCGTCAGCAACTCACGGAGCTGATGACCCTGCTGCAGGACTGGGCCCAGGCCCGGGCCCCGATCGAACGGTTGCCCCAGCTGGATGCCTTTCCCTGGTTGCTGCGCTTCTATCAATGCGATCGCCACGGCACCCAGCTGACGCCGAACCTGGAATGGCGCCACGACCGCTGGCAGGCCGACCACAGCTACGTCGGCCACAACTGGTCGTGGCGCCCGTACTTCTATCACCTGCTGGCCGAAGGCTGGGACGAGCGACGGCTGACCCTGTCGAACACCTACCGCGATGCCACCAGCAACCAGTACTGCCTGACCGCCGGGCAGTTCTTCGACAATGGCCAGCGCCTGCTGTTGATCGATATCGATGCCGCGGGGCTTTAGTGGCGTGCGTGGTCGGCCCCGTTATTCAACCTGTTCCCCTTGCAGGCGCTGGCGCGAACCGGGAAGCTAGCCCATCAGTCATTCGACGGAGAGACCCCGCCTTGGATTGGCATACCCTGCTTACCCGCGAACGCCTCGGAAAGCCGCTGCACAGCCCTGAAGAACTGGGCCGCAGCCCCTTCCACAAGGACCACGACCGCATCATCTTCTCCGGTGCCTTCCGCCGCCTGGGCCGCAAGACCCAGGTGCACCCGGTGTCCAGCAACGACCACATCCACACGCGCCTGACCCACTCCCTGGAAGTCAGCTGTGTCGGTCGCTCCCTGGGCATGCGGGTCGGCGAGACCATTCGCGACGCCCTGCCCGAGTGGTGCGAACCCAGCGACCTGGGGATGGTGGTGCAATCGGCCTGCCTGGCCCACGACATCGGCAACCCGCCGTTCGGCCACTCCGGCGAAGACGCGATCCGCCACTGGTTCCAGCAGGCCGCCGGGCGCGGCTGGCTGGACGCCATGCACGAAAACGAGCGCAACGACTTCCTCAACTTCGAAGGCAATGCCCAGGGGTTCCGGGTGCTGACCCAACTGGAATACCACCAGTTCGACGGCGGCACGCGGCTGACCTACGCCACCCTCGGCACCTACCTGAAGTACCCCTGGACCGCGCGCCACGCCGATTCCCTGGGCTACAAGAAGCACAAGTTCGGCTGCTACCAGAGCGAATTGCCGTTGCTCGAACAGATCGCCACCAAGCTCGGCCTGCCGCAACTCGAGGAACAACGCTGGGCCCGCCATCCGCTGGTGTACCTGATGGAAGCCGCCGATGACATCTGCTACGCCCTGATCGACCTCGAGGACGGGCTGGAGATGGAGCTGCTCGACTATGCCGAAGTCGAGTCGCTGCTGCTCGGGCTGGTGGGCGACGACCTGCCGGAAACCTATCGCCAGCTCGGCCCGCGGGACTCGCGCCGGCGCAAGCTGGCGATCCTGCGCGGCAAGGCCATCGAGCACCTGACCAACGCCGCCGCCCGGGCCTTCGTCGAACAGCAGGACGCCCTGCTCAGCGGCACCCTGCCGGGCGACCTGGTGGAGCATATGCACGGCCCGGCCAAGCGTTGCGTGCTCAATGCCAAGGACATTGCGCGCAAGAAGATCTTCCAGGACAAGCGCAAGACCCTGCACGAGATCGGCGCCTACACCACCCTGGAAATCCTCCTCAATTCGTTCTGCGGCGCCGCGCTGGAACAGCACGGCGGACGCACGCCGTCGTTCAAGAACCGGCGGATTCTCGACCTGCTGGGCAACAACGCGCCGGATCCGAACGGCTCGCTGCATGCCTCCTTCCTGCGCATGATCGACTTCATCGCCGGCATGACCGACAGCTACGCCAGCGAAATGGCCCGGGAAATGACCGGGCGTTCCAGCCCGCAATGACCCGCCGTCGAGCGGCTACCTCGCGTTATCGAGGTGGCCGTTCGAACGGTTTCTCGTGAGTCGACAACTAAGGGATTCCCCTAGTCTGTTGTAAGGCAGTAACCGGACACCGCCGTTACTTCAACTTTGACATCCCGGCCATTTCACACTGCATTGAGAGTGCCGTTCACTTCCAGCAAGTTCGCCAGGCGCCATCCAGATCGACAATATTCCACGCAACCGCACCCAGCTAGAGCACTTGCTCTATAACTAGCGATATTGGCCGATACATGCCGCCCGATAAGCAAGCCAACTAGGCTGAATTAAACAGATCGTTAACGACACAACCAAACATCCTACCTTTACCTTTCGATACATCTGCCTAGCCTTCAGGCAGAAACCCTTGCAGCACAAGGCTCCTACGGATCCCCCACGTTTACAAATTCCGTACAAATCGACTTTATCGTTTCCGCTAGTCTCGAACCGTAATGGGTTAACCAGGATTAATTTCACTCCGCGACAGATCGTTCCCCTTTCATCACCCTGCCCGAATGATCGGTGCAAAAAACAAATAGCAAGCGAACTAAGTACCCACACTAAAACTTCGGCTTCACCTGTTAGTTCAGCAGGCATTTGCAAAATAATTTCACTCCTCGCTGTAACAAAGAGCACGCCCAGGACTCAAGCGTCAAAATGGAAGTGAGTACACGGAATGAATCCGTGTCGATAAGTTGTTCCCGCACTTCCTCATCCGTTTTCCACTATTAAGGATGTCGAGTGCCCTATACGTCCTCAAGTCACCCAAGCTGTCACTCTGGCCTGCGCGGCTGGTTGCTGCTCTCGCTGCTGGCCGGGGCCCTGCCCGTGGCCGCCGCCGATATGCCACAACCGGGTCAGGAAGCCCTGCGCCTGCAGCAACAGCAACAGCGCGACCTGCAACAACTGCAGCTGGAACAGCGCCAGCGCCAGTTGCAGCGCGGCAGCTTCGGTACGCCGGCGGTGACTCCCACCGAAACCGCCCACGGTGGCGAGGATGAACAGTGCTGGGCCCTGAGCGGCACGCGGATCGCCGGTGTCACGCTGTTCAAGAAAGACCGGCTGAACCGCCAGCTCGAACCCTATATCGCGCCCTGCATGGGCGTGAACGGGATCAACCGCCTGTTGGCGCAGATCACTCGGATCTATGTCGAGGCCGGCTACATCGCCAGCCGCCCTTACCTGAGCAGCGCCCCCGCCGCCGGCCATTCGCTGGATATCGTGGTCGACGAAGGGTATGTCGAGGCCGTCGAACTGGCCGACCAGAGCCTGCCGGTTTCCCTGGCCGGGGCCTTTCCCGGCATGCTCGGCGAACCGCTGAACCTGCGCGACCTGGAACAGGGCCTGGACCAGCTCAATCGCCTGCGCTCCCTCGACCTGACCGCCGATATCGCCCCCGGCAGCCAGCCCGGCGCCTCGCGGATCATCCTGCGCTCGCGCAGCGGCGGCGCTTCGCGCTGGGCCCTGGGGCTGGGTGTGGATAACCTCGGCAGCGCCAGTACCGGGCGCGATCGCAACTCCGTCAACCTGAGCCTCGACAGCCCGCTGCAACTCAACGACGCGCTCAACCTGAACTTCAGCGACACCCTCAATCACGGTCCGCGCTACAGCCGCAGCGCCAGCGTTTTCTATTCGATCCCCTACGGCTACTGGACCTACAGCCTGTTCGCCAGCCATGCCGAGTACCGGGCGCCGTTCAAGCTCAGCAGCGTGACCTTCTACAACAGCGGGCGCACCGACCTGCTCAGCCTGCGCGCCGACCGCGTGCTGTGGCGCGACCAGGGCCACCAGTTGAGCGCCAACCTGCAACTGGCCCACAAGGATGTCGACAGCTACCTGGAGAAGGTCCGCCTGGGCATCCAGAGCCCGACCCTGACCGTGGCCGAAGCCGGGCTCAACCTGTTCTGGCTCGACAGCGCGGTGTGGAACCTCGACGTCAATTATGCCCAGGGCCTGACCTGGTTCGGCGCCGACCGCGACTCGCAACAGGTGCAGAAAAACCTGCCGCAGGCGCAGTTCCGCAAGTACCGCGCCAGCCTCAGCCAATGGCGCAATGGCCACTTCGGCAGCCAGCCCTGGCAGTGGCAGAGCCAGCTGTCGCTGCAGTACAGCCCCGACCCGCTGCCGGCCATCGAACAACTGCTGGGCACCGACGACTCCGCCGTGCGCGGCTATCGCGAAAACAGCGCCTCGGGCGCCATCGGCGGGATCTGGCGCAACACCCTGCGCTTGCCGTTGCAGAACGATCTGCCGGTCAAGCTGACCCCGCGCCTGGCCTTCGACCACGGCCGGATCAAGGCGCAAGAAGGCGCCAGCAGCGAGCGCCTGAGCAGCGCCAGCATCGGCCTGAACCTGAGCTGGAAGAACCTGCAAGTCGACGTCGACTACCAGCACAGCCTGGAAACACCCGAGCGTTTTCACCATGAATCGCCCACCTGGCTGACCCGCCTGAGTGTGCAGATCTGAGGTCCCGCGAACCGTGCATCAGCCTGAAAAAAACAGCCGAGCCTGAACACCACAGCAGCGTTGCAACGAACAACGCGCACTGCCACTCGGCCCACACATAGAGAGCTTCTTATGCCCGACAACACATCTGTGTTTCACCTGTCCCCCAGGGGCAAACTGCGCCTGGCCATCGCCAGCCTGCTTCTGGTCTCCCATCTGCCGCAGGCGCTGGCCGGCGGCATCACCGTGGCCCCGGGCCCGGGCGGCATCCCGCAGCTGCAAAACCAGAACGGCGTGCCTATCGTCAACATCGTCGCGCCCAACGGCGCCGGGCTCTCCCATAACCAGTTCCTCGACTACAACGTCGATCGCCAGGGTGTGGTGCTGAACAACGCCCTGCAAGCCGGCGCCTCGCAACTGGCCGGGCAACTGGCTGCCAACCCGCAGTTCCACGGCCAGGACGCCAGCGTGATTCTCAACGAGGTGATCAGCCGCAACGCCTCGGCGCTCAACGGCGCCCAGGAGATCTTCGGCCGCGCCGCCGACTATGTGCTGGCCAACCCCAACGGCATCTCGGTCAACGGCGGCAGCTTCATCAATACGCCGAACGCCAGCCTGCTGGTCGGCCGCCCCGAGCTCAACGACGGCAAGCTGCAAGCCCTGAGCACCCGTGACGCCAAGGGCCAGTTGACGGTCGAAGGCCGAGGCCTGAGCAACGCCAAGGGCAGCATCAACCTGATCGCCCCGCGCATTGACAGCCAGGGCGACCTTACGGCCGGCGACCAGCTCAACCTCACCGTCGGGCGCAACCGCGTGGACCCGGCCAGCGGCAAGGTGCTCAGCACCGACCCGGCCGGCAACACCAAGGAGCAGCGCATCGACGCCAGCCTGTTCGGCGCCATGCAGGCCGGGCGCATCAACATTGTCAGCACCGCCGAAGGCGCGGGCGTGCGGGTCGGCGCGGTGCAGGTCAAGGGCGATAACGGCGTGAATATCGCCTCCGCCGGCGACCTGCACATCAGCGGCCAGGCCAGGCCCGACAGCCTCGACGCCATCCGTGCCGGCGTGCACAGCAGCCAGGGCGACGTGCAGTTGCGCAGCGGCCAGGACCTGAGCCTCGCCGCCACCGATGTCAGCGCTCGCGACATCAAGCTCGACGCCGGGCGCAACCTCACCCTGAGCGCCATCGAAAGCCGCAAGCTCCAGGAAAAGCGCGAGCAGTGGCACAACAGCACCATCGGCATCACCTGGGAAACCTACGACCGCACCCTGACCGACAGCGACAGCCGTCAACACGGCAACCAACTGACCGCCCGCCGCGATGCCGAGCTCAAGGCCCGCGCCAACACCGAAATCCAGGCCAGCCAGATCAAGGCCAAAAACAACCTGACAGTCGACAGCGGTGCTGACCTGCACCTGACCGCCGCCACCGAAACCCACGAACAACGCGACCAGGGCCGGCACCGCAAGCACCTGTGGAAAGCCGACTGGGACAAGTCCAGCAGCGAACAGCGCAGTATCACCAGCCAGTTGGAGGCCAAAGAACAGTTACAACTGACCAGTCGCAAGCAGCTGCAACTGCAGGGCGCCGAACTGGCCAGCAACAATATCCAGCTGACCGGGCGCCAGGTGGACATCACCAGCGCCAGCCGCACCCAGAGCAACAACGACAAGTCCTACTCCGGCGACCTGGTCGGTGGCAGCTTCTTCGGCAAGAACGGCGACGGCGACAAGGGCAAGACCCTGAACAAGGGCAGCAAGGTCAATGCCAAGGGCGACCTGATCGTCAAGGCCGACGAAGTCCGCATCAGCGGCAGCCAGGCCCGTGGCGGCAAGCAGGCCAGCGTGATCAGCGAAAACGGCTCGCTGACCATCGACGGCGTGCAGGACCGCTCCCACGACAACAGCTACAGCAAGGACAGCAAGTTCTTCGGCATCACCAAGGACGAAAGCCGGCAGAACCACAAAGACAGCACCACCGTCACCAGCGACCTGCGCTCGGACAGCAACCTCGAGCTTAAAAGCACCCAGGACATCGCCATCAGCGGCGCGCAAGTGACCGCGACCGGCAAGCTCGAAGCCAAGGCCGACGGCGACATCAAGATCGACTCGGCGCAGGACACTACGCAGAGCGAAAAAACGACCCACACCCGCGGCTTCGACGCCTACGCCAAGGAAAATGCCCCGGGCACCCGGCAATACCGTGCCGGCGTGCGTTACGAAGACCAGCAGAAAACGGTCAAGACCAGCGACACCCAACAACAGGGTTCGAGCCTCAGCGGCGGCAGCCTGGAAGTCGCTGCCAAGGGCAACCTGAGCATCAAGGGCGGCGACCTGAAAGCCACCCAAGGCGATGCCAGCCTCAGCGGCCAGCAGGTCGAGTTGCTGGCCGATCACGACAGCAAGACCGAAAACACCGACACCCGCACCACCGGCGGCGGTTTCTACTACACCGGCGGCCTGGACCGCGCGGGCAACGGTGTGGAGTTCGCCCACAGCAGCACCCAGGACACCCATGACAGCAGCACCGCCAACACCACCGGCATCGCCGCCAGCGGCAACCTGACCATCAAGGCCGGCAACACCCTGGTGACCGAGGGTGCCCAGGTCAAGGCCGGCGACAAGCTGCTGGTGAAGGCCGAGCAGGTCGACAACCGCGCGGCGCGCGACAGCGAGTCCACCAGCCACAAGGAAAACACCTGGAGCGCCGATATCGGCGCCAACGTCGAATACAAGGGCCTGACCCGCCCGGTGGAAAAAGCCATCGAAGGCGTGGCCCAGCGCAAGTTCCATCAACCGGGCCTGCTCGATGCCCTGGAACAACCCAATGTTGGCCTGGATGTGGAAGTCGGCCACCAGAACAAACAGCGCACCGAGCAAGGCAGCACCGCGGTGGTCAGCCAGTTCACGGGTGGCCAGGTCGAGGTCAAGGTCGCCGGCCAGCTGCAGGATGAAGGCAGCCGCTACGAGGCGACTCAAGGCGCGCTGAAGATCGACGCCGGCAGCCAGGTGGCCAAGGCCGCCAGCGATACCCACAGCAGCAGCGAGCAGGCGCTGGACGCCAAGGCCGGCGTGCGGGTCTACACCACCACCGGCGAGGACGTGAACGTACGTGGCAGCGGCGCCGGCGGCAGCAGCGACAAGCGCAGCGACAGCAGCAAGGCGGTAGTCGGCAGCTATGTCGGCAAACAGGGCGTGGACATCGCGCTGAACGGCGATGGCCAGTACGAAGGCAGCCGGTTCGATGGCGGCGACGCCGGCGTCAAGCTGCACAGCGGCGGCGAACTGGCGCTGAACCAGGCCAATGACCGGCAGAGCAGCAGCGACTCCAGCCTGCGCGGCGATGCCTCGCTCACCGTCGGCAGCGCACCGGGCGCCAACGGCAATAACCTCAACCTCGGCGCCGGCGTACAACTGGACCACAAGCGCCTGGATCAGCAGGACAGCCAGGCGCGGGTGGCGACTATCCAGGGCAAGGGCCCGGTCGAGTTGACCAGCGGCGGCGACCTGATCCTCCAGGGCACCACCATCGGCAGTAAGACCGCCAAGACCGGCGATATCAACCTGAACGCCGGCGGCAAACTCGACCTGCAGGCCGCGGTCGATACCCATAGCAGCCAGGGCAGCAACCTCGGTGGCGGCCTGACGGGCGGCGCCAGCAAGACCAGCAGCGAGCAGAGCAGCGGCAAGAGCGCCAACCTGAGCGCCAACTTCAACATCGGCCGGGTCTCGGAACAGGACCAGAACCAGACCGGCGGGCAACTGCACAGCAATGGCCAGGTAACACTCGCCAGCGGCTCCGACAGCACTACCGCGCTGCACCTGCAGGGCACCCAGATCGAGGCCAAGGGTGTCACCCTCAGCGCCGACCAGGGCGGGATCTACCAGGAGTCGGCGCAGTCCACCCAGGCCCACAACAACTGGGGCCTGACCCTGGGTGCCGGCGGCAATGGCGGCAAGACCACCCGGGCCGACGCCGGCGAACACGACTCGCCGAAAACCGATCGCGGTTTCCACGCCCGGGCCAAGATCGACGTCGAGCAACTGCACAGCACCACCCAGCACAACAGCCTGATCAAGGCCGACCAGGTGACGCTCAATAGCAACGGCGACACCCATCTGGCGGGGGCGCGCATCGACGCCAATCAGGTCGATGGGCGGATCGGTGGCGATCTCAAGGTAGAGAGCCGCAAAGACCAGCTCAGCAGCACCACGGTCAACCTCGACGCCCGCCTGGATGCCGAGAAAAACCAGCCTGGCGTGGTCGACAAGCTGACCAAACAGACCGGCCCGCTCAAGGACAAGCTGCAGGCCAAGGCCGAAGGCGGTTTCGACAAGCACCGCGAGAAGCTGGAAAACGTCGTCGACAAAGGCACCGAACGCCTGACTGCGGCCAAGGACAACCTGGTGAACAAGGCCGAAATCGCCAAGGAACGCCTGGGCGAGAAATTCACCCGCAGCGGCAGCTATGACGTCAACCCGGAACCCAAGGGCGCCTTCGGTCGCGGCGTGGACAAAGCCAAGAGCTACCTCGCCGACAAGACCGAAGCCTTGGGCGATCGCTTCTCCAGCCTCAAGGAACGGGTCTGGCCGAAAACCAGCGACAGCTACGCCGTCAGCGAGAAAACCGGCGCTGGCAGCAAGCTGACCAACACCGCGCAAGGCGTGCTGTTCGGCGACAAGAGCGGCAACACCTCCTACACGCCGACCCTGAACCTGAATGTCAGCCGTCAGAGCAAGGACAGCGTGGCAGAGGCTTCTGGCATCAGTGGCAGCCGCGGGGTCAACCTGCAGGTGTCGGGTGAAACCCAGCTCAGCGGCGCGCGGATCGGCGCCAGCGAAGGCAAGGTCGACCTCGGCGGCTCGACCGTCACGAGCACCGCGCTGGCGGGCACGGATTACCGCGCCGACGTCGGGCTCAACCTGTCGAAGTCGCCGGTCAACCTGGTCCTTGGCGCCAAGGATGAGCTGACCCGCAAGCAGGACGACGCCACCCGCAACGACCAGGCGTTCAACCTGGGGCCGCTGCGCGTCGGTGGCCATAGCGACAGCCAGCTGCTGCAGGCCGGCATCGATCAGAAAGCGCCCTGAGGCAAGCGCTCCGTGATCGGCTGCCCCCCCATGAACGGGGGGCAGCCTTGCCCGGCTCCCTTCTCTTCTCAGCGCCCTTTATTGCCCTGCGAAAAACTGCACTAAACCGCCAATATCTCCTTACCTTTTACATGGCTGGATACTCATTCCTACTTTCAACTGAAAAACCGCTGTAATCCGAAACCGTCTTTCATGTAAGAACTGCCTTATTGTCCCCAACCCCGCCTTAACCCGCATATATCCACTGTCCTGCCTGCGCTAAGGTCCAGACCTGTATTTATTTCCACGGGTTTGACCATGAGTTCTGTTTTCATCATCGATGACCATCCCGTTATCCGACTGGCTATCCGCATGTTGCTGGAACATGAGGGTTATAAAGTCGTCGGCGAAACCGATAACGGTGTCGATGCCCTGCAAATGGTTCGCGACAGCATGCCGGACCTGATCGTGCTCGATATCAGCATCCCCAAGCTCGACGGGCTGGAACTGCTGCTGCGTTTCGGCGCCCTGGACAAGTCCTTGCGGGTGCTGGTGCTGACGGCGCAATCGCCGGCCCTGTTCGCCGCGCGCTGCATGCAGGCCGGGGCCTGCGGCTATGTGTGCAAGCAGGAAGACCTGAGCGAAGTGCTCAGCGCCATGAAGGCGGTGCTATGTGGTTACAACTACTTTCCGAGTCATGCCTTGCAAACGCCGCGTCAGGATGAAACGGCAAACAACGAACTGAGCCGCTTGATGTTGCTCAGCGATCGGGAATTGATGGTGTTGCAACTTTTTGCCAAGGGCAGCACCAGTACGCAAATAGCCAACAGCATATTTCTCAGTGGCAAGACCGTCAGTACCTATAAAAAAAGAATCATGCACAAACTTCGCGCGACTTCCATGGCGGAACTTATCGAGTTGGCACAACGTCACGAACTGGTGTGAGAAACAGGATGTTCAAACCCATTCTTTATTATTTAACCCTGACGGCCACGGCAGTTTCGCTGTTCCTGTTGTTTGGCCTGGTCGAGGCCGGGCAACCAGAGTCCGCAATGACATCCCTCCCTCAGTGCCCAGACTCGGCGCCTTGTCTTGAATCGGCCGCCGCCCCGCCTCTCGATAACGGCCATCGCGGGCTGCTCCTGCTCGCAGGCCTGGGGCTCGGCGTGCCGCTGCTGGCGTCCCTGGGCTGGAATGCCTGGCTGCACCGGCGACTGGCCCAGCAGCAACAGGCCACCCAAGACTTCAGGCAGCAGCTCGCATTCATGCAGGCCTGGATCGACGGCGTGCCGCATCCAACTTACGTGCGCGACCGCCAGGGCCTGCTGCAAAGCTGCAATGCCAGCTACCTGGAAAGCTTCGCCGCCCGGCGCGAAGAGGTCATCGGCAAAAACCTGTTGCAGGGACTTTTGGACGATCCCCAGCAGGCCCGCGAATATCACGCCGACTACCAGCGCGTCATGGCGCAAGACGGCCCGCTGCTGCGTGACCGGCCACTGCGCCTGAACGCAGAGGAGCTGACCGTCCAGCACTGGGTCCTGCCCTACCGGGACGCGAACGGCGAGGTCCAGGGCATCATCGGCGGCTGGGTCGATATCAGCGAACGCCATCGGCTCAGCAACAGCCTCAAGGCCGCCCTACAACAGGCCGAAACGGCCAGCCTGGCGAAAAGCGCTTTCCTGGCCAGCACCAGCCACGAACTGCGCCGCTCCATGAATGCCCTGATCGGTGCGCTGGAACTGCTGCGGCAGCGCTCCGACAGCCAGTCCCAGGACCGTCCGGTCATTGAAATGGCTTATCGCGCGGCCCGGGCGATGCAGGGCCTGGTCGACGACACCCTCGATATCGCCCGCATCGAATCGGGGTGCCTGGACCTGGCGCCCGAATGGCTCGAGCCGCGCGCCCTTGTCGAATCCATCGTCAGGGAGTTCGACAACCAGGCCCGGGAGAAGCACCTCAAGCTGCTACCGACCTTCCACTCCAGCGTCGAGCCGGTCGATGTGCTGCTCGACCCACTGCGTTTCAAGCAGGTCCTGGGCAACCTGCTGCACAACGCGATCAAGTTCACCGAACAGGGTCAGGTCAAAATCCATCTCGACCTGCAAGCGGCCACGCAGCCGCAACAGGTGCGGCTGATGCTGCAAGTGACGGACAGCGGCATCGGCATCGACGAGCAGGATCAGCACAGGCTGTTCGAACCCTTCTTCCAGGCCCAGGCTCGCACCCCATCCAGACCTGACGGCGCAGGGCTGGGCCTGACCATTTGCCGCCACCTCTGCGAGCTCATGCAGGGCACGCTGCAACTGACCAGCCAGCCGGGCATAGGCACGGAAGTCCGGGTCCTGTTGCCGCTGGCCTGTCAGCCAGCGCGAAAACCCGCGCCCCTCGTCGAGCCACTCATTGCCCCTGCCACCCGGGCCTTGAACGTACTGGTGATCGATGACCATGCGGCGGATCGCCTGCTGCTGAGCGAACAACTGCACTTTCTCGGGCACCGTTGCCGCACCGCCGAAGGCGTCGAGCAAGGCTTCGAGCTCTGGTGCAAGGGGTTCTTCGACTTGCTCATCGTCGATTGCAACATGCCGGGCATGCACGGCTACGACCTGGTCCGCGCCATCCGCGAGCATGAACGCCTGGAGTCCCGCGCGGCTTGCCGGGTATTGGGGGTGACCGCCAGCCCCAGGCCGCGAGAGAGGCAGCAGTGCGAACAGGCCGGCATCGATGACTGCCTGTTCAAGCCTGTCGGCCTGGCGACCCTCGGCCACAAACTGGCTGGCCTGCAACCGCGGCCCTGGAATGGCGTGTTCAGCCTGAAAGCGCTACGCACCCTGTCCCGTGGCAAACCGCAGTTCGCCCTGCGCATCCTCACCGAACTGCTGCATTGCAGCTACCGGGACCGCCAGCAACTGATGGCCCTGCCCTGCGAGCCTCCGCGCCAGGCACTGGCGGAACTCGCCCACAAGATCAAGGGCTCGGCCCTGATGGTGCAGGCAAAAGACCTTGAAACGCAGTGCGAAGCCCTTGAGCAGGCTGTTTTGCAAGACGCGGACAGGCAAACCCTGATGCAGCGCAGAACCGCCCTGGAACAGGCCATGCTCAAGCTCGAACGGGCCCTGCTATGGCAAATCGATCAACAGCACAGCCCGGCCACGACCTGATCCCCATCACCAGCGCAGCAACTTGTGGTGCGGCTAGTTGCCAGACAAATATCAAAAAGCCACTATCCTGTCAGTCGGCCCCAAAAGCCTCATGGCAATGCAATTCGCAACGCCCCCCGGAGCTGCCTCCCCTGAGCGCAATGCACCTGCCTTAACTATGCTCAAACGTTGAGTTGCGCATCACGCGCCCCCTGGAGAGAGCTGCAATGCCAAGCACGCTGTCGTTCGATAAACGCCGATTTCCTCTCCATGTGCATATCAGCGTGATGTTCACCTGCCTGCTTCTGCTGACCGGCGTGGTGCTGGGCTTTTTCAATTACCAGCAGACCACCCGCATCATCCTTTCCAGCAGTGAAAAACTGTTCCAGCGCATCGAACAGGACGTGCAACTGGACCTGAAAGCGACTTACGAACCGATTCGCCATCTGCTCAGCCTGCTGGTGGGCAGCCCGGCCATCCAGGCCGGCGACCTCGAGCAACGCCTGGCGCTGCTTGGGCCTTTCAGCCAATCGCTCAAGGACAACCCCGACCTGGCCTCACTCTATGTGGGTTATGCCGATGGGGATTTTTTCATGGTCCGGCCCTTGCGCACCCAGGCTTTGAAACAAGCTCGCCAGGCCCCTGAAGCCGCGGCCTACGAAGTCTGGAGCATCGAGCGTGACCGCCACACCGGGCAACTGCATTCGCAGTCGCTGTTCTATGACGCCAGCCTCGGCCCCGTCAGCCGCCGCGACAACCCCCAGGAGTCCTACGACCCGAGCGCCCGCAACTGGTTTGCGGGCGCCAAGGACGACACCAATCAGATCACCACCGAGCCCTACGTCTTTTTCTCGACCCGCAACGTCGGCACCACCCTCGCCCGCCGCAGCGGCAACCAGGCGGTGATCGGGGCCGACCTGACCCTGGAACAACTCTCGGCGACCCTGGCCAAGCATCGGGTCACGCCCAGCACCGAAATCGCCCTGGTGGATGGCAATGGCCATGCCGTGGCTTATCCGGACAGCCGTCGCCTGATCGTCGAAGAACAGAGCGCCCGGCTGATCCGCGCCAACGACCTGAACCCGGCTCTCGACGCGGTGCTGCAAGGCAAGGCCCAGGGCAACCGCCTACGGCTCGGGGATCGCCAATGGATAGTTGCCAGCCAGCACCTGCAGGAAGGTGGACCCGGTGGGTTGCAGCTGGCGCTGCTGGTGCCCGAGGACGAGTTGCTGACGGACGCCTATCGCATGCGCTGGCAAGGCGCGCTCATCACCTTGGGCATTCTGCTGTTGTGCCTGCCGCTCGGCTGGCTGACCTCGCGCGTGCTGGTCAGGCCGCTGCGCGCCCTGGTGCAGGAAGCCGATGCCATCCGCAGCTTCGATTTCGATTACCCGCTGACCCGCCGCTCACCCGTGCTGGAAATCGACCAGTTAAGCGTGTCGATGGCCCGCATGAAGGACACCCTGGCCAGCTTTTTCGAGATCACCGCCAGCCTTTCCGCGGAAACCCGCTTCGACCCGCTGCTGCAACGGGTGCTGGTTGAAACCATGAAGATCGGCCAGGCCCAGGCCGGGCTGATCTACCTGCGCGAAAACGATGGCATGAACCTCAAGCCCCACGGCCTGATCATCGCCGGTGTTGTCCAGGACTTGCAGGCGTTCGATGTACGCAGCCAGGACATCCAGCACGAGGCAAGCCCCGCATGGCTGCGGCAACTGGCGAACGGCGAGAGCCTGGTCACGACCCTGGGGTTCGAGCAGGCGGCCGACCTGCAAGGCGTGCTGCTGGCGATGAACTGCCCCAGCGTGCACCTGATCGGTATCCGCCTGCACAATCGCCACAACGAAACCGTCGGCATCCTTGTGCTGCTGCTGGCCGACAGCGGCCAGGAAGCCGACCTGGAAAAACTCGGCCCGGACCGCGTCGCGTTCCTGCAGGCGGTTTCCGGCGCCGCGGCAGTCAGCATCGACAGCCAGCGCCTGCAGAACCGGCAAAAACAATTGCTCGACGCCTTCATCCAACTGCTGGCCGGCGCGATCGACGCCAAGAGCCCTTACACCGGCGGGCATTGCCAGCGGGTGCCGGCACTGACGCTGATGCTCGCCCAGGCCGCCGCGGCCAGCCAGCAGCCGGCGTTCAGCGCCTACCAGCCCAGCGAAGATGAGTGGGAGGCCTTGCATATCGCCGCCTGGTTGCACGATTGCGGCAAGATCACCACCCCCGAGTACGTGGTCGACAAGGCCACCAAGCTGGAAACCCTGAACGACCGCATCCATGAAATCCGCACCCGCGTCGAGGTGCTCAAGCGCGATGCCTGGATCGACTACTGGCAGGCTCGCGCCCAGGGTGGCGATGAGGTTTCCCTGGCTACGACCCGCGATGCAAGCCTGGTGGAACTGGACGACGACTTTGCCTTTATCGCCCATTGCAACCTGGGCACCGAGGCTATGGGCGAGGCCGATCTGCAACGGCTGGCGAGGATCGCCCAGCGCACCTGGAGCCGGACGCTGGACGACCGCCTGGGCGTGTCATGGGAAGAAAACCACCGCCAGCAACGCACACCGGCGCCGACCCTGCCGGTCACCGAACAGTTGCTGGCCGACAAGCCCGAGCAACTGATCGAACGCAACCCCGCCGAGCTGATCCCGGCGGACAATCCCTGGGGCTTCAAGCTCGATGTCCCGCCTTACAAATACAACCGTGGCGAGCTGTACAACCTGAGCATTGGCAAAGGCACGCTGACCCGGGAAGAGCGCTACGTGATCAACCATCACATGGTGCAGACCATCCTGATGCTCAACCACCTGCCCTTCCCCAGCCACTTGAGCAGCATTCCCGAGATCGCCGGCGGCCATCACGAGAAAATGGATGGCAGCGGTTATCCCAAGCAGCTGAAACGGGAGCAGATGAGCCTGCCGGCGCGGATGATGGCGATCGCCGATATCTTCGAAGCCCTGACGGCGGCGGACCGTCCCTACAAGAAAGGCAAGACCCTGAGCGAAGCGCTGGGCATCATGGCAACCATGTGCCGCACTGCCCATATCGATCCGGAACTGTTCGAGCTGTTCATCCAGACCGGGATCTACCAGCAGTACGCCGACCGCTTCATGCAACCGCAGCAGATCGACGGGGTAGACCCCGAGGCCGTGCTGGGCAAGGCCGGGCTCAGGGTCTGACGAGGCTCAGCAGTCGGTCAGGCGCAGGAAGATCGCCGCCAGGCGCTCGATGCCAGCCTGGTCCTCGAGGGTGAAACGGGCGATTTTCGGGCTGTCCAAGTCCAGCACGCCGATCAACCGCCCTTCTTTGACCAGGGGCACCACCAGCTCACTGTTGGAAGCGCTGTCGCAGGCGATATGCCCGGGGAACGCGTGCACATCCTCGACCCGCTGGGTCTGCAGGCTCGCCGCGGCCGCGCCGCACACACCACGACCGAAGGGAATGCGCACACAGGCGATCTGGCCCTGGAACGGGCCGAGCACCAGTTCCTCGTTGCGATTGAGGTAGAACCCGGCCCAGTTCAAGTCGTCCAGCTGGTTGAATAGAAACGCCGAGAATTGCGCGGCGTTGGCGATGAAATCGCGCTCGTCGGCCAGCAACGATTCCAGCTGGGCGCACAGCAAGGCATAGCCGTCCAGGCCTTTGCCGGTGTTCTGCAGATCGATCATGCTTTTTGCTCCAACAACTTCAAACCTACCCAGTAGCGCGCGAACTGATACGCGCAGCGACCATTGCGATTGCCACGGCCGGTGGCCCAGCGCACGGCGAGGATGTCCAGGGCTTCATCACGCTGCCATTGCAGGCCCGCCTTGCGTCCCAACTCGCCGATCCAGTGCTCGACCACGTTCAGGTAGTGCTCCTGGGTGAAGGGGTAGAACGACAACCACAGGCCAAAACGGTCCGACAAGGCAATCTTGTCTTCCACCGCTTCGCTCGGGTGCAGCTCGCCATCGACGCGCTTCCAGTTCTCGTTGTCGCTTTCCTTCTCCGGAACCAGGTGCCGGCGGTTGGACGTGGCGTACAGCAGCACATTGTCCGGGGCCTGCTCCAGCGAGCCGTCGAGCACGCTCTTGAGTACCCGGTAGTCGCCCTCGCCCGACTCGAACGACAGGTCGTCGCAGAACAGCACGAAACGCTGCGGCAGCTTGACCAGTTGCTCCACCACCCGCGGCAGGTCGGCCAGGTGATCGCGCTCGATCTCGATCAGGCGCAGGCCGTGCTGGGCATGCTCGGCCAGCAGCGCGCGGACCAGCGACGATTTACCGGTGCCGCGCGAGCCCCACAGCAAGGCGTGGTTGGCCGGCAGGCCGTCGAGAAACTGCCGGGTATTGCGCCCCAGCTGGTCGCGCTGGTTATCGACCCCGATCAGGTCGGACAGGCGCATGTCCAGGCTGACCTCCAGCGGCAGCAGGAAACCGCTGCGGCCCTCACGCTGCCAGCGCGCGGCCAGGCATTGGGTCCAGTCGATGGCTTGTCGCGGCGCGGGCAACAGCGGCTCGATACGCGCCAGAACCGCATCGGCGCGCTCAAGAAAAGCATTCAATCGAGATTCCACGACTTCTCCTCGGGCAGGTTCCCAGTAATGATGTGGCACGCAGACGCAACGACCTTGCGCATGCCAGGTCTACCGTAGGCGAACGGCGCCGAGCCCTGCCGGCACACACTGATGATCAGCTATGCTTGCCCAGCGAAGGGAAACGGAAATTGGTTCAACACCCCATGGACATCAAGTTCACCAACCGCCTGTCTTACAAGCAAGCCAGGCTCACTGTGCTGGTCGGTTTTGTCCTGGGGACGGCGCTCAGTCTGCTGCAAATCGGCATCGATTATGCCAGTGAAGATGCCTCCATCAACCGGGAAATCAACGCGCTCCTGGAAATCAGCCACAATCCGGCCTCGCGTATCGCCTACAACATCGACGCCGAGCTCGCCCAGGAGCTGACGCTCGGCCTGCTGCGCTCGCCGGCGATCATCCGCGCCCGGCTGATCGACAACAACGACACTTTGCTGGCCAACGTCACCCGGCCGGCCCAGCAAAGCTCCTACCGGATGCTCAGCGACTTCCTGTTCGGCGCCAAGCGCGAGTTCCAGGACCGCCTGTACCTCGATCACCTGCCCTCGGAATCCCTCGGCGTCCTGCACCTGGAAGTCGACACCTACTCGTTCGGCAGCCGCTTCCTGCGCCGTGCGGAAATCACCCTGATCAACGGTTTCGTGCGCAGCCTGATCCTCACCGGGCTGCTCCTGGCGCTGTTCTACGTGATGCTGACCAAACCCCTGGTCGGCGTCATTCGCGAACTCAGCGGGCGCGATCCGCGCAGCCCCGACCAGACCCGGCTGGACTTCCCGCCCAGCCACGAACAGGACGAGATCGGCGTGCTGGTCAAGGTCGCCAACCAGCAGTTCGACAACATGGCCACCGAGATCCAGCAACGGCGCAATGCCGAAAACCGCCTGACCGACTATCTCGGGCAGCTGGAAAACATCGTCTCGGCGCGCACCACCGAGCTCAAGGCGATCAACGACCGGCTGAGCCAGTCCAACGAAGAACTGGAAGTCGCCCGTAGCACCGCCCTCGACATGGCCCAGGCGCGTGCCGCCTTCCTGGCCAACATGAGCCATGAAATCCGCACCCCGCTCAACGGCCTGCTGGGCATGATCGCCCTGTCGCTGGACAGCCCGCTGAACGCCGAACAACGCCAGCAACTGTCGATCGCCCACGACTCCGGCAAAGTGTTGGTGGAGTTGCTCAACGATATTCTCGACATGTCCAAGTTCGACGCCGGCCAGCTGGAGCTGGAGCGCATCCCCTTCGACCTCGGGGTACTGGTGGAAGACACCGCCAACCTGCTGTCGCAGAACGCCGCGCCGAGCGTCGAGCTGGCCTGCCTGATCGAGCCGGAGTTTCCGGCCCTGGTCCTCGGCGACCCCACGCGCGTGCGGCAGATCGTCAGCAACCTGCTGTCCAACGCCCTCAAGTTCACCCGCTTCGGCCGTGTCGATGTGCGCCTGCGTACGTTCGAGGACGGGGTCAGGATCGAAGTCTGCGACACCGGCATCGGGATCGCCCGCGAGGCCCAGGTGAAGATCTTCCAGCCCTATACCCAGGCCGGTGCCGGGATCACCCGGCAATACGGCGGCACCGGCCTGGGCCTGGCCCTGACCTACAACCTCTGCGAAGCCATGCAGGGGCGCCTGAGCATCAGCTCGGAGGTGGGTTTCGGCAGCCAGTTCTGTGCCGACCTGCCGCTGCCCTGCCACACGCCAGCCAGCCCACCGCCGCCGCTGCACGGCCAGGTACTGGCCATTACCTCCGAAGGCAGCGGCCTGGCCGAGTTGTTGAGCGTGCAGTTGCCGTTCTGGGGGCTGGAGTATCGGCGCTGCGATCTCGATGAGTCACTGCTCGGGCAGAAGCCGGACCTGCTGATCACCGACTGCCCGGAATGCCTGTTCGGCCTGCGCCCGAGTATCAGCGCGCCGATTCTGCTGGTCACCGCCTACGGTAGCTTCCTGCCCAGCGAAGAAGCCAGCGCCCTGGCGCCGTTGCAGCAACAGGCGCGGCCATTGGCGCGCAACGCCCTGTATCAGACCCTGCGCCGGGCCCTGCTGGCCGAAACCGCGGTGATCAATGAAACCCAGCTGGAAACCCTGGCGCCCCTGCGCCGCGCCTTCATCCTGCTGGTGGAGGACAACCCGGTGAACCAACTGGTGGCCAAAGGCATGCTGAGCAAGCTCGGCTGCGAAGTGACGGTCGCCTCCCAGGGTGCCGAGGCCCTGGACGTGCTGGAGCACCAGCATTTCGACCTGGTGCTGATGGACTGCAACATGCCGGTGATGGATGGCTACGAGGCCAGTCGGCAGATCCGCCGCAGCGGCCGCTGGCCGGACCTGCCGATCGTCGCCCTGACCGCCAATGCCATGCCCGAAGAGCGCGAGCGCTGCCGGGCCGCGGGCATGAGCGACTACCTGTCCAAGCCCTTCCGCCGTGAAGAGCTGATTGCCCTGCTGGACCTCTGGGTGCCGACTACGACGGCGCTTTGACCTGGGCCAGCAACCGGTCCAGGCCATGGCGCAATTCGCTCAGGCTGTCGAGGTCGACCCCGCTGTCGCATAACAGCGCCGCCTTGAGCGGCGGCACCTGATCGCGCAGCGCCAGGCCGGCCGCGCTCAGGCTCAGGTGCACCTCGCGCTCGTCGCGGGACGATCGCTGGCGCTGCACCAGCTGCAGCTGTTCAAGGCGCTTGAGCAACGGCGTCAAGGTCCCGGAATCCAGCGCCAGGCGTTCCCCCAGCGCCTTGACCGTCGGCAGCTCGGGGGGCGTGGCCTGCCATTCCCAGAGCACCAGCATCACCAGGTACTGCGGGTAGGTCAGCCCCAACTGGTCGAGCATCGGCTTGTAGCCCCGCACCACGGCCCGCGAGGCGGCGTACAGCTTGAAGCACAGCTGGCTGTCGAGTTTCAGCGAATCGGCGAACAGGTCGGTCATTTGAGCAGGGCTTCGATCTCGCCGGTCAGGTCCTGGGGCTTGGTGGCCGGGGCGAAACGCTTGACCAGCGCGCCGTCCTTGCCGATCAGGAACTTGGTGAAGTTCCACTTGATGCCCTGGGAACCCAATACCCCCGGCGCGCGTTTTTTCAACTGCACGAACAGCGGATGCGCCTCGGCGCCATTGACGTCGATCTTCTTGAACAGCGGAAAGCTGACGCCGTAGTTCAGCTCGCAGAACTCGGAAATGGCCCCTTCGTTGCCCGGCTCCTGCTTGCCGAACTGGTTGCAGGGAAAGCCCAGCACCACCAGGCCCCGGTCCTTGTAGGTCTGCCACAGTTCTTCCAGGCCCTTGTACTGCGGGGTGAAACCGCACTTGCTCGCAGTGTTGACCACCAGCACGGCCTTGCCGGCGAAGTCGGCCAGGGTCTTTTGCTCGCCCTTGATGGTGGTGCACGGGATGTTCAGCAATGTGTCACTCATGGTGCGGACTCCAGAAATGAAAGGTCCGATAAAAATAGTACTCAATTAAATTGCGCGCAATTTAATAAATCGAAAAGCGATTCCGAAAAATCGCCTTGGCCGCTCGCTCCGGTCAGCGTGGAACCAGGTCCAGGCACACCGAGTTGATGCAGTAGCGCAGGCCGGTCGGCGGCGGACCGTCCGGGAACACATGCCCCAGGTGCGCATCGCATTTGGCGCAGACCACTTCGGTACGGATCATGCCGTGGCTCAGGTCACGGATCTCGACCATGGCGCTCTCGCCGATCGGCTCGTAGAAGCTCGGCCAGCCGCAACCGGAATCGAATTTGGCCCTGGAGTCGAACAACGGCGCATTGCAACAGATGCAGTGATACACACCGTCGGTCTTGGTGGCGTTGTACTTGCCCGAGAACGGCCGTTCGGTGCCTTTGAGGCGACAGACGTTGTACTGCTCCGGATCGAGCATGGCACGCCATTCTTCAAGGGTTTTTTCCAGCTTTTCCATGGTCCTTCCTCTGCAACTGAAAAAGCCCGATCTGTATCTTTTCCACGGATCGGGCGGCACGTATGATTGCGCCTCGTTAGACGCCAGTCTGGCAGCCGTGTTACACGGGTTCAAACGGATTTTGCCGCCGCGAACCCTGGCTTCAGGCCTGTGTGCAAACGCAGGATTCCCAGTACGGTAGCTCACTCACCGTCTGGATCGTTCATTTTCGGGAACACATCGCCATGCAGGTCAGCAAATCGAACAAGCTCGCCAACGTCTGTTATGACATTCGCGGCCCAGTGCTCAAGCACGCCAAACGCCTGGAAGAGGAAGGCCATCGCATCCTCAAGCTGAACATCGGCAACCCGGCGCCTTTTGGTTTCGAAGCGCCGGACGAAATCCTCCAGGACGTGATCCGCAACCTGCCGACCGCACAGGGCTACAGCGACTCCAAGGGCCTGTTCAGCGCGCGCAAGGCGGTCATGCAGTACTACCAGCAAAAGCAGGTGGAAGGCGTCGGCATCGAAGACATCTACCTGGGCAACGGCGTTTCCGAACTGATCGTCATGGCCATGCAGGCCCTGCTCAACAACGGTGACGAAGTGCTGGTCCCGGCCCCGGACTATCCGCTGTGGACCGCGGCCGTGAGCCTGGCCGGCGGCAACCCGGTGCACTACCTGTGCGACGAGCAGGCCAACTGGTGGCCGGACATCGCCGACATCAAGGCCAAGATCACCCCGAACACCAAGGCCCTGGTGATCATCAACCCGAACAACCCGACCGGCGCGGTGTACCCCAAGGCAGTGTTGCTGGACATGCTCGAACTGGCACGCCAGCACAACCTGGTGGTGTTCTCCGACGAGATCTACGACAAGATCCTCTACGACGATGCCGTGCACGTCTGCACCGCCTCCCTGGCGCCGGACCTGCTGTGCCTGACCTTCAACGGCCTGTCCAAGTCCTACCGGGTGGCCGGTTTCCGTTCCGGCTGGGTGGCCATTTCCGGTCCCAAGCACCACGCCCAGAGCTACATCGAAGGCATCGACATGCTGGCCAACATGCGCCTGTGCGCCAACGTGCCGAGCCAGCACGCCATTCAAACGGCGCTGGGCGGCTATCAGAGCATCAACGATCTGGTGCTGCCACCGGGCCGCTTGCTGGAACAGCGCAACCGCACTTGGGAACTGCTCAACGACATCCCCGGCGTCAGTTGCGTCAAGCCCATGGGCGCGCTGTACGCCTTCCCGAAAATCGACCCGAAAGTCTGCCCGATCCACAACGACGAGAAATTCGTCCTGGACCTGCTGCTCTCTGAGAAACTGCTGGTGGTTCAGGGCACCGCCTTCAACTGGCCATGGCCGGACCACTTCCGCGTCGTGACCCTGCCACGGGTCGATGACCTGGAACAGGCGATCGGTCGTATCGGCAGCTTCCTCAAGTCGTATCGCCAGTAAGCCTTGCGACGCAGTGCGGCCGCCCCGGTCGCACTGCGATTAATTCAGCAACACTTCTGTACTCCCTGCTACGCCTACCCTTCTGTATCTTTGCCTTGCACCTTGTGCCCAGTGGTTGCATGCCTCTGAAGTGCGGCTCGGCTTCCGGTGGCTGCCCAACTGCGACAGAAAGCTCATGCAAGCGTCTAAAATCAGCCTGCAGGACACAGTTTGAAATAGTCACCCGGTTGAATAGGCCGATGCCGCACCTTATATACCCCGCAGAACGCTACATCTTTAGCATGAGGAGATTTCTACAACCATGATGCGCATCCTGCTGTTCTTGGCCACTAACCTGGCGGTCGTGCTGATTGCCAGCATCACCCTGAGCCTTTTCGGCTTCAACGGGTTCATGGCGGCCAATGGGGTTGATCTCAACCTCAATCAGCTGCTGGTTTTCTGTGCGGTCTTTGGTTTCGCCGGTTCCCTGTTCTCGCTGTTCATCTCCAAGTGGATGGCGAAAATGAGCACCAGCACCCAGATCATTACCCAGCCTCGTACTCGTCATGAGCAATGGCTGCTGCAAACCGTCGAGCAACTGTCCCGCGAAGCCGGGATCAAGATGCCCGAAGTTGGTATTTTCCCGGCCTACGAGGCCAACGCCTTCGCCACCGGCTGGAACAAGAACGACGCGCTGGTTGCGGTCAGCCAGGGCCTGCTCGAGCGTTTCTCGCCCGATGAAGTGAAAGCCGTGCTGGCCCACGAGATCGGTCACGTGGCCAACGGCGACATGGTCACCCTGGCGCTGATCCAGGGCGTGGTGAACACCTTCGTGATGTTCTTCGCGCGCATCATCGGCAACTTCGTCGACAAGGTGATCTTCAAGAACGAAGAAGGCCAGGGTATCGCCTACTACATCGCGACCATCTTCGCCGAACTGGTCCTGGGCATCCTGGCCAGCGCCATCGTCATGTGGTTCTCGCGCAAGCGCGAATTCCGTGCCGACGAAGCCGGCGCGCAACTGGCCGGTACCGCGGCAATGATCGGCGCCCTGCAACGCCTGCGCTCGGAACAGGGCCTGCCGGTGCACATGCCCGACACCCTGAATGCCTTCGGCATCAACGGTGGCCTCAAACAAGGCCTGGCTCGCATGTTCATGAGCCACCCTCCGCTGGAAGAGCGTATCGACGCCCTGAGCCGTCGTCGCGGCTGATAACGCTGGTAAACACAAAAAAGGGCGACGCAAGTCGCCCTTTTTCATGGCCTGGAAAAAGGCCGGGGCTCAGCGCGCCAGCAAGCGATAGACCCGTTCTTCGAGGCGGGTCACGCCGCCCTGAAGAAACTTCCAGCTCTCGCCAAGAATGTCCCGCGCCTCCTCGACCCGCAGTTGCCAACGCTTACCGAGCAAGGCCTGGACCTCGTCATCGAGCACGGCGAAAGGCGGCCCCGCCATCAGCGCCTGGTCGTAATCCAGGGTGATCAGCAACCCCTGGCAGCCCTGAGGCAGGACCGACTGCAGATGCGCCGCATACCGCTCACGCATCTGCGGCGGCAAGGCGATCAACGCCGCGCGGTCGTACAACGCCTGGCAGTCGGCGACATCCGTGGCCTGCAGGGCAAAGAAGTCGCCGCACCAGAGCTGGATCGGGCCGTACTCATAGACTTTGAATCCGCCTCGAAGCTCAACCTGCGGCTGCACCTGCTGCTCGCTGAAAAAGTCCTGGATGGCCTTCTCCGACAACTCGATACCCAGCACCTGATGACCCTGGCTGGCCAGCCAGCTCAGGTCCAGGCTCTTGCCGCACAGCGGCACCAGTACCCGCGAACCCGGCGCCAGCTCCATCTGGGGCCAGTAGCGTTGCAGGTAAGGATTAACCTCGGACAAATGGAAGCCGATCTGATTCTGTTCCCACCGTTTGTGCCAAAACTCCGGTTGCATAAATCACCCTGAAATTCGATCAAAAACCACAAAAACTTATATTAGATTCAGATCAATGATCTGATTGAAGATGGTGCATCTTAACGCTCAGGACCTTATTCATGCTCCCTAGCCTGTTCATCTCCCACGGATCACCGATGCTCGCCCTGGAACCTGGCGCCAGCGGCCCGGCCCTCGCTCGCCTGGCCACCGAACTGCCGCGCCCCAAGGCCATAGTGGTGGTGTCGGCCCACTGGGAAAGCCAGGGCCTGCGGGTCAGCAGCAACCCGCAACCGCAAACCTGGCATGACTTCGGCGGCTTTCCCGCCGCGCTGTTCGCCGTGCAATACCCCGCCCCCGGCCAGCCTGAACTGGCGGAACAGGTGGCGCAGCTGCTCAGGGCCGATGGCCTGCCGGCGCAGCTCGACGACCAGCGCCCGTTCGACCACGGGGTCTGGGTGCCGCTGTCGCTGATGTACCCACAGGCGGATATTCCGGTGGTCCAGGTTTCCCTGCCCAGCCGAATGGGCCCGGCCTTGCAGACCCAGGTCGGCCATGCCCTGTCCAGCCTGCGGCAACAGGGGGTGTTGTTGATCGGCTCGGGCAGCATTACCCACAACCTGCGCGAACTGGATTGGCACGCCGGCCCGGAAAGCATCGAGCCCTGGGCCAAGGCGTTCCGCGACTGGATGATCGAGAAACTCGCCGCCAACGATGAAGCCGCGTTGCACGACTACCGTCGCCAGGCGCCGAATGCCGTGCGCAGCCACCCCAGCGATGAACACTTGCTGCCGCTGTACTTCGCCAGAGGCGCCGGTGGCGACTTCAGCATCGCCCATCAAGGCTTCACCATGGGCGCGCTGGGCATGGATATTTATCGCTTCGGTTGATGCCCTTGCCGGGCCTGGCGCATCACGATGCGACAACTGATCCAACCCCCAGGCAAAAAAAATCCCCGCACCAGGCGGGGATTTTTTCGTTCAACCAATCAGCTCAGCACTGATCAGTCTTCGCGATAGCGACGCAGCTTCAACTGCTTGCCGGCCACGCGAGTGTCCTTCAGCTTGGTCAGCAGACGCTCCAGACCGTCCTCCGGCAGCTCGACCAGGCTGAAGCTGTCACGCACCTGGATGCGACCGATGGCTTCGCGGGCCAGGCCGCCTTCGTTGAGGATGGCGCCCAGCAGGTTCTTGGCCGCGATACCGTCACGCGCGCCCAGCGCGGTACGGCAACGGGCACGACCTTCAGCCAGAGGCATCGGCGCGCGACGCTCACGCTCACCGCGATCAGGACGATCGCCGGAACGCTCAGGACGGTCGCCACGTGGCGCGCTGCTCGGCACCAGTGGGCGTTCCTTCTCGATCGCTGCCAGGTTCAGCGCCTGACCGTTGGTAGCCTTGCGCAGCAGGGCCGCGGCCAGGGCACGCGGGCTGCAACCGATATCGGCGGTCAGGCGGTCCAGCAGATCACCGTGGGTCGATTCAGCGTCAGCGACCAGCGGCGATAGGCTGTTGGTCAGCTTCTTGATGCGCGCGTCGAGAACGGCTTGAGCGTCCGGCAGACGAACCTCGGCAACCTTCTGACCGGTTACACGCTCGATCACTTGCAGCATGCGGCGCTCACGTGGGGTCACCAGCAGCAGCGCACGACCTTCGCGACCGGCACGGCCGGTACGGCCGATACGGTGCACGTAGGATTCCGGGTCGTACGGCATGTCCACGTTGAATACGTGGGTGATGCGCGGTACGTCCAGGCCACGGGCCGCAACGTCGGTCGCCACAACGATGTCCAGGCGGCCATCCTTGAGGGAGTCGATCACACGCTCACGCTGGTTCTGGGCGATGTCGCCGTTCAGCGCAGCGGCCTTGTAGCCTTTGGCTTCCAGGGCACTGGCCAGGTCCAGGGTCGCTTGCTTGGTGCGCACGAACATGATCAGGGCGTCGAAATCTTCCACTTCCAGCAGGCTGAGAACGGCAGAAGTCTTCTGGTCAGCGTGAACCAACAGGTGAGCCTGTTCGATCGCGGTGACGGTCTGAGTCTTGCTCTGGATCTTGACGTGTTTCGGGTCCTTCAGGTGACGCTCGGCGATCGCACGGATCGACTGCGGCAGGGTGGCCGAGAACAGTACGGTCTGACGGGTTTCCGGCATGGCCTTGAAGATGACTTCCAGGTCATCCATGAAGCCCAGTTTCAGCATTTCGTCGGCTTCGTCGAGAACCAGGTGGTTCACGGTAGCCAGGACTTTTTCGTCGCGACGCAGGTGGTCGCACAGACGGCCCGGAGTGGCGACAACAATCTGTGCGCCATTACGGATTGCTTTCAGTTGTGGGCCCATCGGCGCGCCGCCGTAGACAGCCACAACAGTTACGCCCGGCATTTGCTTGGCGTAGGTTTCGAAAGCGGTTGCAACTTGCAGCGCCAACTCACGGGTTGGGGCCAGGATCAGAGCTTGCGGCTCGCGCTTGGACGGATCAATGCGGTGCAGGATAGGCAGGGCGAACGCGGCGGTCTTACCGGTACCGGTTTGCGCCTGACCAATCATATCGTGACCGGCGAGGATGATCGGGATCGACTGCTGCTGAATGGCCGAAGGCTCTTCATAGCCGGTAGCGACTACTGCAGCGACAATATTGGGATGAAGTTCAAGAGCGGCGAAGCCGCCGATTTCCTGGGTCATGGGTCTGCCTCTAAGTGCATCCGCAAAGACCCATGCTCCAAAGCTGCGCATGCCGTGTAAGACTCAAGAGTCACCCTGGCAGCTTTGTCGGCGGGGATTTGCGAAAACGATTGAAAGAAATGAACGTCAAGGATAGTCCGCGCAGCGGACAAGCAGCCGAAGCTGACTTCGGGGAATTGCATCACCTAAACGAGGCCCGGTTAAAGGCCGGCGCGCACTATACCGGAATTACTCAAAAAAGGGAGTTTTTTTTATCGGAAAAACCCGCTGAATACCTAGTTGTCACAGGCTTTGCGGATAATCCGGCAAAGGTCTATTTTGCACAGGCCCACGCCTGTCGGGGGATGACGCTTAAACGTTTCATCTTGCCGGCCGATACCGTCGGTCCGAGACACTCTTTACCGTCCGAGGAAATGCCCCATGAGCCAGCCCAGTTGCAGTCGCGTCAGCCGTGAACAACGTGGTCATCTCTTCCTCATCGGCCTGGACCGGGTCGCCAAGCGCAATGCCTTCGACCTGCAACTGCTCGATCAGCTCAGCCTGGCCTACGGCGAGTTCGAGGCCAGCAGCGAGGCCCGGGTCGCCGTGGTGTTCGGCCATGGCGAGCACTTCACCGCGGGGCTGGACCTGGCCAACGTCGGGGCGAAACTCGCCGAAGGCTGGCAGGCACCGGCCGGCGGTTGCGATCCCTGGGGTGTCTTCGCCGGGCCACGGGTCAGCAAACCGGTGATAGTCGCGGTGCAGGGCTACTGCCTGACCATAGGCATCGAGCTGATGCTGGCGGCGGATATCAACCTGTGCGCCAGCAATACCCGCTTCGCCCAACTGGAAGTGCAACGCGGCATCTTTCCCTTTGGTGGCGCCACCCTGCGCCTGCATCAGATCGCCGGCTGGGGCAACGCCATGCGCTGGTTGCTCACCGGCGACGAATTCGACGCCCATGAAGCCCTGCGCCTGGGGCTGGTGCAGGAGGTGATGGCCAGCGAGGACTTGCTGCCCCGCGCCCTGGCCCTCGCCGAACGGATCGCCTGCCAGGCGCCGCTGGGGGTTCAGGCGACCCTGATGTCGGCCCGACAAGCGCGGCTCGAAGGAGAAAGCGCGGCAGCGCAGGGGCTGCCGCCGCTGGTGAAGGCGCTGTTGAACAGCGAGGATGCCAAGGAAGGTGTGCGAGCGATGGTCGAGAAGCGCCCGGGGGTGTTCAAGGGGTGTTGAGCGGCCTGAACCCGTGGTGAATGTGAGGTCCTATCGCGGGCAAGCCTCGCTCCTACAGATGCGGACGATCCGCGAAGCGGACAGCCGACTCAGGTCGCCGGCCGGATGCACTTGATCAACGACTGCAACGAATAGCCCAGGCGTGGCGCCAGCGCCTCGGCCCGGGCGCTCAGGCCGTCCATGTCCAGACCCTGTTCCAGGTCGGACGGCACGATCAGAATCACGTTGCCCTCCTTCACCGGCAGCTCCCAGTAGTGCCGATGGTAAAGCCCGCGCAGCAAGGCTGCACCGAGCGGCTTGCCATCGTCGGTGGCCCACTGGTTGATCACCAGCCAGCCGCCCGGGTTGAGGCGCTTCTGGCAGTTTTCCAGGAACCCCCAGGCCAGGTGTCCGACGCCCGGTCCGACATCGGTGTACAGGTCGACGAAAATCAGGTCCGCCGACTCGGCGCTGTCCAGCAGTTCGAGCGCATCGCCCACCCGGATATACAGACGCGGATCGTCATCCAGCCCCAGGTACTCGATAGCCAGGCGCGGCACGTCGGGGCGCAGCTCGATGGCCTCGACATCGTCCAGCGGCAGGAACTTGAGGCAGGCCTGGGTCAGGGTGCCGGCGCCCAGGCCAAGAAACAGCGCACTCTCGGGCTGCTCATGGCACAGCGCGCCGATCAGCATGGCGCGGGTGTAGTCGTACTCCAGCCAGCTCGGGTCGGCGGTAAACACACAGCTCTGCTCGATGGCATCGCCAAATTCGAGGAAGCGGTAATCCGCCACTTCCAGTACCCGAATCATGCCGAACTCATCGTGCACTTCGGCGAGCAGGCGCTCGACGCGCTCCTCAGTCATCTCTTCTCCTAGCCGCGACGGGGCTCAACCTCGCCGTCGCGATAAACCGGCCGCTCGGCGCCGAGCGGGAAAGGCGCGATTGTCCGCGAACCGGCGGGAACAGGTCACGCACTAATTGCTGATAACATGCCTGTCCGACCTTAAAAACACCCGAGTCCGTGATGAGCCAACCCTGGAGCCCTGACAGCTGGCGCGCCCTGCCGATCCAGCAACAACCCGTCTACCCCGACGCCGCACACCTGTTGCAGGTCGAGCAGACCCTGGCCAGCTACCCGCCGCTGGTGTTTGCCGGCGAAGCCCGGGAGTTGCGCCGCCAGTTTGCCGAAGTGACCCAGGGTCGTGCCTTTCTGCTGCAGGGTGGCGATTGCGCCGAGAGCTTCGCCGAGTTCTCGGCGGCGAAGATCCGCGACACCTTCAAGGTCCTGCTGCAGATGGCGATCGTCATGACCTTCGCCGCCGGTTGCCCGGTGGTCAAGGTCGGGCGCATGGCCGGCCAGTTCGCCAAGCCGCGCTCGGCCAATGACGAAACCATCAATGGCGTGACCCTGCCGGCCTACCGCGGCGATATCGTCAACGGCATCGGTTTCGATGCGAAAAGCCGGGTGCCGGACCCGGACCGCCTGCTGCAGTCCTATCACCAGGCCACCGCCACCCTGAACCTGCTGCGCGCCTTTGCCCAGGGCGGTTTTGCCGACCTGCACCAGGTGCACAAATGGAACCTGGACTTCATCGCCAACTCCGCCCTGGCCGAGAAGTACAGCCAACTGGCCGACCGCATCGACGAAACCCTGGCCTTCATGCGCGCCTGCGGCATGGACAGCTCGCCGCAACTGCGCGAGACCAGCTTCTTCACCGCCCACGAGGCGCTGCTGCTGAACTATGAGGAAGCCTTCGTCCGTCGCGACAGCCTGACCAACGACTATTACGACTGCTCGGCGCACATGCTGTGGATCGGCGATCGCACCCGCCAGCTCAACGGCGCCCACGTCGAATTCCTGCGCGGGGTGAATAACCCGATCGGGGTCAAGGTGGGCCCGAGCATGAACACCGAGGAGCTGATCCGCCTGATCGACATCCTCAACCCGGACAACGATCCAGGCCGCCTGAACCTGATCGTGCGCATGGGCGTGAACAAGGTCGGCGACCACTTGCCGCAGCTGATCCGCGCGGTGGAAGGCGAAGGCAAGAAGGTGCTGTGGAGTTCCGACCCGATGCACGGCAACACCATCAAGGCCAGCAGCGGTTACAAGACCCGCGATTTCGCGCAGATCCTCAATGAGGTGAAACAGTTCTTCCAGGTCCACGAAGCCGAGGGCAGTTATGCCGGCGGTATCCACATCGAGATGACCGGGCAGAACGTCACCGAGTGCATCGGTGGTGCGCGGCCGATTACCGAAGATGCTTTGTCGGATCGCTACCACACCCATTGCGACCCACGGATGAACGCCGATCAGTCGCTGGAGCTGGCGTTCCTGATTGCCGAGACCTTGAAACAGGTCAAGCGTTGAACTCCTAGCATTCGATCATCCAGGAGAAGCTGGATGATCGATGCTGGTCAAAGAAACGCACGCAAGCGCTGGGCGCTGTCCCTTGGGCAATTGAGCTGGACGTCGGCCAGCCCCAGCCAGTCGGCCATGCTCCGCAAGCTGCTCGCCAGCGCCTGCATCCCCTGCTCGTCCAACCCCAGATCCTCCTCATGCACGGCATGCACCGCCAGGCGCCCCTGCGCCCTTTCTGCCCGCAGGTCGACCCGCGCGGCGATCCGTTCGTGGTGCAGAAACGGCAGCACGTAATAGCCGTACACCCGTTTGTGCTGCGGGGTGTAGATCTCCAGGCGATAGCGGAAATCGAACAGGCGCTCGGTACGACTGCGCTCCCAGATCAGCGAATCGAAGGGAGAAAGCAAGGCACTGGCCGGCACGCTGCGCGGCACCTTGGCCTCTGGCAGGCAATACGCCGCTTGCTTCCAGCCTGCCACCTCGCAGGCCAGCAGTTCGCCGCCCTCCAGCAATTCCGCCAGGCGTGCTCGGCTGTCTGCCAGCTCCAGGCGAAAATAGTCGCGCAGATCCTTCTCGGTGGCCACGCCCAGGGCGCTGGCGGCATGCAGTAGCAAACCGCGCTGGGCGTCGGCCTCGCTGAGCGGCGAATGCTGCAGGATGCTCGAAGGAATCACCCGCTCCGGCAAATCGTACAAACGCTCGAACCCACGCCGACCGGCGACCGTCACCTCACCGGCGGCGAACAGCCATTCCAGCGCATGCTTCTCCGCACTCCAGTCCCACCAAGGGCCGGCGCGTTCCTCACGGGTCGACAGGCTGCCCGCCCCGAGGGCGCCCTGTTCCTCGACCGCGGCCAGCACCCGGCGAATAGTCGCCTGCTGCTCCTGGCCGAAACGCGCCAACTGCTGGTAGATCCCCTGCCCCTGGCTGGCCCGCTGCATGCGCCAACGCATCAGCGGGTACAGCGACAGCGGCAGCAACGAGGCTTCGTGGCCCCAGTATTCGAACAGCGTGCGTTGCCGGCCCTGACTCCAGGCAGCCTGGTCCAGCAGTTGCGCGGGATAGTCGCCAAGGCGGGAAAACAGCGGCAGGTAGTGCGAGCGCACCAGGGCGTTGACCGAATCAATCTGCAGGATACCCAGGCGCGCGATCAGGCGATTGAGCTGTGCGGGCCTGATCGTCGCAGGCAGCGGCCGCCCGGAAAAACCCTGGGCGGCCAGCGCCAGACGCCGAGCCTGCTTGAGGGAAAAGGACAGTTCTGCGGGCATGGCAATCTCCTTGTCTGCCCGCAAACTACCTCAGTGAGAAGTGGCTTGTGTAGCGCTTTGACATTCACTTGTGCATCGGATCGTCCCAGAACGGCCGCACGGTCTCCCGCTCCACATCCGCGCGACTGAGGCCGATATCCTTCAGCGCCTCGTCACTCATACCGGCCAGCATGTTGCGTTCACGGTACAGCTCATGCCAGCGGACAATCCTCTGCAGCAAATGCCGCAAGGAAACGCCATGCCATGCCAACCTGTGAGCCAATACAAAACCTTTTTGACCTTTCATCGTCTTGCCCTCCAGTGGGGATGGCTCAAGTCTCCACCCAGGGCTAAGATCAATCCAACGAATGTTTCTTATACAATACATCTCGGAGTTTGATGAATTGTCCAGCTACCCAAGCATTGATACCGAGGTCCTGCGCACCTTCGTCGCCATCGCCGACCAGGGCGGTTTCACCAAGGCCGGGGAGCAGGTCAATCGCACCCAGTCCGCGGTGAGCATGCAGATGAAGCGGCTCGAGGAAGATGTGCTGCAGCGCCAATTGTTCCAGCGTGAGGGCCGGCAGGTACGCCTGACCGCCGAAGGCCAGGTGCTGCTGGGTTACGCACGGCGCATCCTGAAACTGCACAGCGAGGTGTTCAACACCCTGCGCGAGCCGCACATGGTCGGCACCGTGCGCATCGGTACGCCGGACGATTATGTGATGCGCTTTCTACCGGGGATCCTGTCGCGTTTTGCCCAGGCCTATCCCTTGATCCAGATCGAGGTGCATTGCGAGTCGTCCAAGCAACTGCTGCTGCGCCAGGATCTGGACCTGTCTATCGTCACCCGCGAGCCGGGCAGCGAAATCGGCCAGTTGCTGCGCAAGGAGCGTTTCGTCTGGGCCGAGGCCCAGGGGTTCTGCCCCCACGAACAGACGCCGCTGCCCCTGGCAATGTTCAACAGCGATTGCTTCTGCAGGCAGTGGGCCTGCAATGCGCTGGACGCCGCCGGGCGCGACTATCGCATCGCCTACAACAGCTCCAGCCTGTCGGCACTGATGGCCGTGGTCAGCGCCGGCCTGGCGATCACCGCGCAGCTGGAAAGCCTGATCACCCCGGACATGCGCATCCTGGGCGCCGCCGAAGATCTGCCCCTGCTGCCCGAGGCCAGCATCATGCTGGTGCGCAACCTCAACACGCCTTCGCCCATCACCGAATGCCTGGCCGAGCACATAGTCGAAGGCTTCAAACTTTAAAGGCGAGCATCACCGCGCAGACCACCAGGAAGCCGCAGAACAGCCCGCGCAGTATTCGCTCGGGCAGCGCATGGGCGATTTTCACCCCCCAACTGATGCTCAACAGCCCACCCGCCGCCAGCGGCAGGCCGATCATCCAGTCCACCTCCTGATGCACCCCGTAGGTCACCAGGGTCACCCCGGTGCTGGGCAGGGCCAGGGCCAGCGACAGCCCCTGGGCGACCACCTGGGTGGTGCCGAACACGCTGGTCAGCACCGGGGTGGCAACCACCGCGCCGCCGACGCCGAACAGCCCGCCCATGGCCCCGGAAGCCGCACCCAGCACACCGAGCCACGGCCAGGGATAGCGCATCTGCGCCGAAGCCGGGGCATTGGCCAGGAACATGCGCAACAGGTTGTAGGCCGACAAGGCCACCAGGAACGCGACGAAGCCGATCCGCATGACTTGGGCATCAATGCCCACCGCCCAGATCGAACCGAGCCAGGCAAAACTGAAGCCCATCAGGGCCAACGGCAACGCATGGCGCGCCTCGATCCGGTTGCGCTGGTGATAACGCCACAGCGCGAGCATCACGTTCGGCACCACCATCACCAACGCCGTGCCCTGGGCGATCTGCTGGTCCAGCCCGAACAGCACGCCCAGCACCGGAATCGCAATCAGCCCTCCACCGATCCCGAACAAGCCGCCCACCGTGCCCAGCGCCGCGCCCAATACCACATACATCGCTAAATCGATCACCGCCGCTCTCCTCACTCAGGCCTTGCATGCTACGCAGTCGGCTCTGGTGCGGAAACGCACAGCAACGCACAATGGCTTTGCCAACTTCGCACAAGCAAATGTCCACCATGAACCCCAACGCCCTCACCGATCAGCTCGGCCTGTTCCTCGATGTGCTGGAAGCCGGGAGTTTTTCCGCCGCCGCCCGCCGGCATCCCTTGACCCCTTCGGCGGTGGCCCGGCGTATCGACAGCCTGGAAAACGCCGTCGGCAGCAAGCTGTTCATGCGCACCACCCACGCGGTGGTGGCGACGGCGGCTGGCCAGGCCTTTGCCGAACGCGCCCGACGCATCGTCGCCGAACTGCAACTGGCGCGGGCGGAAGCCGTGTCCTTGAGCCACGCACCGGAGGGCCTGATCCGCATCGACGCTCCCGCGGCGTTCGGCCGGCGACACTTGGCGCCGGCGATCGCCGATTTCCTGATGCGCTATCCGGGGCTCGATGTGCAGTTGCACCTGATCGACAGCTTCGTCGACATGCAGGGCTCGCACCTGGGCAAGGTCGATCTGGTACTACGCGCCGGACAAAGGGTCGATACCCGGATGGTGGCGACCTCGCTGGCAAGCATCGTGCGCATCGCCTGCGCCAGCCCGGCCTACCTCAAGCTGCGCGGCACCCCGGTGCATCCCGCCGAACTGAGCCAGCACGACGGCCTGGACTGGGACGGCCTGGCTCCGCTGTTCGCCTGGCGCTTCGAACTGGACGGGCAGTTGCAGACTCATCGCCCACAACGCATCCGCATGAGCGCCAACAATGCCGAGGCCCTGCTATCCGGAGCCCTGGCCGGGCTGGGCATCGCCCACCTGCCGACCTGGCTGGCCAGCGAATACCTGCTGCGTGGGGAACTGTTGCCGCTGTTCTGCGAAACCGGCCTGCCCAAACCGGAAAGCGCCGGTATCTACGCCTTGCGCCTGGAACAGCACACCAACGCTCGCAGCCGCCTGTTGCTGGAATACCTGAAGACTCGCTTCAGTCCGATTCCGCCCTGGGATCTGGCCCTGCAGAGCGCCATGGGCTGAGCACTCGTGAGAATTATCTGGCGCATTAAAGATTCGCCCGCTAGATTCAGGGCGAGTATCGATCAAGGCCCGACCATGAACACCAAAGGCTCCACCCCGGAAAAATGTGACGATCTGCTGCTGGATAACCAGCTGTGTTTCGCCCTTCACTCGACTTCGTTGCTGATGACCAAAGTCTATAAACCACTGCTGCAGGAGCTGGGCCTGACGTATCCCCAGTACCTGGCAATGATGGTGCTCTGGGAGCAGGACGGACTGACCGTCGGCGAGATCAGCAGTCGCCTGCTGACCGATCCCGGTTCATTGACGCCCTTGCTCAAGCGCCTGGAAGCCGAGGGATTACTAAGCCGGACCCGCAGCCGCGAAGATGAACGGGTGGTGATCATCGAGCTGACCGAGCAAGGCCGGACCCTGTATGACCGGGCGCGCGGCGTTCCCCAATGCATCCTCGGCGCCAGCGGCCTGACCCTGGAGCAACTGCGCAAACTGCAGGCCGACCTGCTGAAGCTGCGTGGCCATCTGCAAGACAGCCTTTAACGGCGCTCTCGCGAGCACACCCCGCCCCCTCTCCAGGAGCGCTTGCTCGCGATTCTCTCTGTTTCGATGCCGTTAATAGCGTATCGACGAAAAAAATTTCTCGATAAAAATATTAATTAAATCATTCGCTTAGCCAAAAAACATGGACTGATGGCAAGCATTTTCGAGTTTTTTTCAAAAATTTATATTGCGCACTAAATATTTGAGCGATACATTTATTTCGCACTTACTTAGCGCGCAAATATTTAGCGCAAAACTTCGAAACCCAAGAGGCTCACACCATGCAAACTCTCTATACCGCAGTCGCAACCGCAACCGGTGGCCGTGATGGTCGCGCCGTCTCCAGCGACAACATCCTCGACGTCAAACTCTCCACCCCCAAAGAACTCGGTGGTGCCGGCGGCCAGGCGACCAACCCTGAGCAACTCTTCGCCGCCGGCTACTCCGCCTGCTTTATCGGCGCCCTGAAATTCGTCGCCAGCCAAAGCAAACGCAAGATCCCGGACAACGCGTCGATCACTGCGCACGTCGGCATCGGCCAGATTCCTGGCGGCTTCGGCCTGGACATCGACCTGCATATCAGCCTGCCAGGTCTTGAACAGAGCGACGCGCAGTCCCTGGTCGAAGCGGCTCACCAGGTCTGCCCTTACTCCAACGCCACCCGCGGCAACGTCGACGTACGTCTGCACGTGACTGTCTAACCCAGCTGCGCGCCAGCGCCCGCACCGCCCAGGAGACGAACATGAACACTTTCAGCAAGGTCTTGACCGGTAGCCTTCTCGCCCTGTCCATCAACACCGCGTTCGCCGAAGGCGGGGTCGAACACAACACCCAGGCGTTCCTCGACGCCTTGAACGCCGGCAACGGCAAGCCGATGGAACAGATGACACCCAAAGAGGCCCGGGCCGTGCTGGTCGGCGCCCAGGCCGGGGTCAAGCTGACGCTGCCCAAGGCGGATATCAGCCAGAAGACCATCGACGTCGACGGCCAGGCCATCAGCCTGACCATCGTCAGGCCGGCCGGGGTGAAAGGCACGTTGCCGGTGTTCATGTTCTTCCACGGCGGCGGCTGGGTGCTGGGAGACTTCCCGACCCACGAACGGCTGGTGCGGGACCTGGTGGTGGGCTCCGGGGCGGCGGCGGTATTCGTCAATTACACGCCGTCCCCGGAAGCGCATTACCCGGTGGCGATCAATCAGGCTTACGCGGCCACCCAATGGGTGGCCGAGCATGGCCTGGAAATCAACGTCGACGGCAAGCGCCTGGCGGTTGCCGGCAACAGCGTCGGCGGCAATATGGCCGCCGTGGTCAGCCTGATGGCCAAGGACAAGGGCACGCCGGCGATCCGCTTCCAATTGTTGCTATGGCCGGTGACCGACGCGAATTTCGAAACGGCGTCGTATAACCAATATGCCGAGGGGCACTTTCTCAGCAAAAACATGATGAAGTGGTTCTGGGACAACTACACCACCGATGCCCAGCAGCGTAACGAGATCTACGCTTCACCGCTGCGCGCCACTAGCGCCCAGCTCAAGGGCCTGCCACCCGCGCTGATCCAGACCGCCGGCGCCGACGTACTGCGCGACGAAGGCGAAGCCTATGCCCGCAAGCTGGACGAAGCCGGCGTGACCGTGACCTCGGTGCGCTACAACGGGATGATCCATGACTACGGCCTGCTCAACGTGGTCAGCCAGGTACCCGCGGTGCGTTCGGCACTGCTGCAGGCATCCGATGAGCTCAAGCAACATCTGAAGTAAGTTTGCCACCCAGGCCTTCGGCCACAAAAAAGCCCGACTCAATGGTCGGGCTTTTTCGTGGCTAAGGATTCAAGCAGGGGCTTAAACCTTGGCGCGGCCTTTGTAGGAACCGCCTTCGCGAGTATCGATCTCGATCATGTCGCCGATTTCGATGAAGTCCGCAACCGACAGCTCGGTACCGTTCTTCAGTTTGGCAGGCTTCATCACCTTGCCCGAAGTGTCGCCGCGAGCGGAACCTTCGGTGTAGTCAACCTGGCGCACGATGGTGGTCGGCAGGTCAACGGAAACCAGACGGTCTTCGAAGAACACAGCTTCGCAAACGTCGGTCATGCCTTCTTCGATGAACGGCAGAACGGCTTCGATGTCTTCAGCGTTCAGCTCGTACATGGTGTAGTCGGTGGTGTCCATGAACGTGTAGGTGTCGCCGCTGATGAACGACAGGGTCGCTTCTTTGCGATCCAGGATCACGTCGTCCAGTTTGTCGTCCGCACCGTAAACGGTTTCGGTCTTGTAACCGGTCAGCAGGTTCTTCAGCTTGGTCTTCATGATCGCGCTGTTACGACCGGACTTGGTGAATTCAGCTTTCTGAACCAGCCAAGGATCGTTGTCGATACGGATCACGGTACCGGGTTTGAGTTCTTTACCAGTTTTCATTGCGAATATCCGAATTTGGATGGGATTTACAAAAATCTAGGCCGCGTATCATATCCAATTTAGGTAAAACTGCACCAGCGCCGCAGCAAGATCGGGCTGCGAGCCCTGTTCCAGACACCACTTTTCGGCGTGAGCAGCCACTTCCGGCCAGTGTTCGAGCAGCTTTTTCCAGCCTTGCGCCATCTCGCCTCCGGCATTCCAGGCCCGCCACAGGTCGATCAGCGCCGCCTTGGCCTCTGGCGACAGCCACTGCGTATAAAGCTCGAGAAAGGCGTCGAGCTTGTCCAGGTGAATGTCTTCGTCCTGTTGATAAATGTGCCAGAGCATCGGCCGGCCGGCCCATTGCGCACGCACGAACGAGTCCTCACCGCGTACCGCGTTGAAATCGCAGGACCACAGGAGCTGGTCGTATTCCTCCTGTCGGACGAACGGCAGCACCTGTACCGTCAAGGCCCCACGGACCTGCACCGCACCCGCCGCCAGCGCCTCGACATCCAGCCAGTGTTGCACGTCACCGAGGATCCGCCCTTCGGGAACCAGCAGATGGGTAGCCCGCGAGTCGGCAGCCAGCGCTTGCAGCCAACTGGCCAGGCCGGCGTTCTCATAGGCGAACAGCGACATCAATCGCGCGCCAGGTGCTGCAAATACGCCGAGCCCTTCCAGGAAGCGTTGCCGGGCCAGGGAGTCCTGCTGAAACGCCCTGCGCCGCTCCAGCAATCCAGCCTCGCGTAGCAGCCCACCGGTGCCGGCTTGAAACCCGGGGAAAAAGAAGTACTTCTGCACGCCCTTGAACTTCACCGAGGGCAGGCCGTGGCAGCCGGTCACCCAGGTCTCGGCGCTGAGGTAATCGAGGTTCAACCACAAAGGGGTATGTTCACGCTCGGCCATCGCCTCCATATAAGCCGCTGGCAACTGGCAGGCAAAGGCCGCGATCACCACATCGGCAGCCGCCACCGGCGACCACTCGGTTGGCCAGTGACGCACATCGACACCTTCCTGCCATTGCTGAGACAAGGCGATATCGATGGGCGGACACAAACGCTCGAAGGCCCGCAGGTCATCCACCCACAGCCGCACCGCGCACTGATGCTCGGCCACCAGTTGCCGGGCCAGCCGCCAGGTCACGCCGATATCGCCGTAGTTGTCGACGACGCTGCAGAAAATATCCCAGGAGGCTTTCATTCCGGGCTCCATTTGGCAAAGGCGCCGATTGTCCGCATAAATGGCTACTGACAGAAGAGCCAACGCCGATAATCTTCGTGCGACAATCGCAGCTTGCCGACACCGCCTGCCAGGAGGCTGCCATGCCCTATCGCCCGACACCCCGTCGATCATTACGTATCAGCGTAAACGCACTTCAACTCAGCGGCAGTATTGCCCTGGGATTGTGGCTGGGTTTTCTGGCGATCGCCCTGACCTGCTGGCTGGCCTGGCGTTTTCTGTTCGACCAGCAATTGGCGCCCGTCGCCCAGGCCGTGCAACAGCTGGCAAAACCGCCCAGTGCGGAATCGGGGGCGTCCAACCGCATGTTCGAGCAGTACCAGGAAAACCTGCGTAAAAACGAACAGCAGCAGGCCCTGGATAATGCGCGCAGCAACCTGCGCAACCAGTCCAACCCGAAATGCCAGTTCTGGTTGCAACAGGACCAGACGGCGCCGAGCGAAAAGAGCCGGGCCAACGTCCTGCAATTCTGCGATTGATCATGAACAAACCTACGGTCCACCAACTGATTCTCGACAAGCTCCGTGGCGATCTGGAGATCGCTCAGCGGGCGGCGCAGACCGCCTATGAGGCGGCGACCCACGAAGAGAACATTGCCGAAAACAAGTACGACACCCTGGGGCTCGAGGCCTCCTATCTCGCCGCCGGCCAGGCCAGGCGCGTCGAGGAAATCCGGCAGGCGCTGGCGCTCTGCCAGAACATGACCCTGCGCCCGTACGATGAGCAAGTTGGTATCCAGGTTGGCGCGTTGCTGGGCCTCGAAGACGAAAACGGCCACGAACAATGGCTGTTCCTGGCGCCGGATGGGGCGGGACTGAAGGTAGAGGTGGTGGGGCAACCGGTGACCGTCATCACCCCTCGTTCACCGTTGGGCAAAGGCCTGCTGGGCAAGTTCGAGGGGGATGAACTGGAGATCGTCGTCGCGGGCGCTCGGCAACAGTTCGCTGTCACCGAGGTCAAGTAAGCCCGGCTTAGTGGACAGGCAGTTCGACGCCGTCGAACAGCTCTTCGAGTTCCTGCTTGTTGTGGCACTGAATGGCCTTGGCCATCACTTCGCGCGTCAGGTGCGGCGCGAACTTCTCGATGAAGTCGCACATGAAGCCACGCAGGAAAGTGCCGCGACGGAACCCGATCTTGGTGATGCTCGACTCGAACAGTTCGCTGGCATCCAGTACCACCAGATCGCTATCAAGCTTGGTATCGACCGCCATCTTGGCAACGATGCCCACACCCAGGCCCAGGCGTACGTAAGTCTTGATCACGTCGGCGTCGGCGGCGGTGAACACCACCTTCGGCGTCAGGCCGCGATGGCTGAAGGCTTCGTCGAGCTTGGAGCGGCCGGTAAAACCGAACACGTAAGTCACGATCGGGTATTCGGCGAGGGTTTCCAGGGTCAGCTTCGGCAGCTTGGTCAGCGGGTGGCCCTGCGGTACCACTACGCAACGGTTCCAGCGGTAGCACGGCATCATCACCAGATCGCCGAACAGCTCCAGCGCTTCGGTGGCGATGGCGAAGTCGACGGTGCCATCGGCAGCCATTTCGGCGATCTGCATCGGCGAGCCCTGATGCATGTGCAACGCCACATCCGGGTACTGCTTGATAAAGCTGCTGATCACCGGCGGCAAGGCATAACGGGCCTGGGTATGGGTGGTGGCGATCGACAGGGTGCCCTTCTTCTCGTTGGAGAATTCCTGGGCGATCTGCTTGATGCTTTCGACCTTGCGCAGGATCTCGCCAGCGGTGGTGATGATGCGTTCGCCAGCCGGGGTGACGCGAGTCAGGTGCTTGCCGCTACGAGCGAATACCTCGACCCCCAGCTCGTCCTCGAGCAGGCGGATCTGCTTGCTGATACCCGGTTGCGAGGTATAAAGGCTTTGGGCTGTAGCAGAGACGTTGAGGTCGTGGTGCGCCACTTCCCAGATGTAGCGCAATTGTTGAAGCTTCATATGAATCCCTCAAAGCAGGTAGACGCCACGGGCATCAGCGACGGTATATAACTATATTAATGGTTCGAAGAATAAATCTAGAACTTTTCTTCAGAAAATTCCAACAAGCGCGTCAGATATCTCCGAGCCGTCGACGCTGTACCAAGGGCACCAGGTAAACCGGAACCTTGGCCAGTTGCAGTACCCTGGCTGCCGTCCTGCCCAATGGAGTCTCACCGCCCGCCCCATGGCTGTGACTTCCTACGATCAACAAATCCACAGAGAGTTTCGACGCCTGCTCGAGAATGACGTGCGAGGGGTCCCCCTGAAAGACCCTGACCGACTGAATCAGCGCGAGATCCTGCATGCCCTCCCCCAACTCTTCGCGAAAGCTGTCGAGTACCCGTTGCTCGATATTCGCCATCACCGTGCTCAGACCCTGACTGTGAAACTCATTCAGGGCCTGTTCGTCGAGATAACTCTGCAACACCGACTCGGCAAACAGTCCCATGGGCTCCACCGCATGAACCACGTGCAATTCGGCATTGAATGTTCGAGCCAGCTCCAGGGCATGTTGCATCACGTAGGGCGCATACAGACCGAGGTCAGTGGCATACAGCATCGAACGAATCATATGACCTCCTCGACTGCCAATATGGCGGAGATTGATTCAGCTTAGCAGTGCCAAGGCGACTACGACGTCCCGCGCAAGCCCGTGAACATTGAGCTAAACCTTGGTTTCGTTGCTGATACCGTGGGGTACGTGACCGGTGGCGACCACTTCGCGGGCCAGTTCGCAATGACCCGCCTGATCGTCGAAGAACACATCGGCGGCGAAGGCTTCGAGAAAGGCGGCCTTCTCCAGGCCGCCCAGGAACAACGATTCGTCCAGGCGGATATCCCATTCGCGCAGGGTGCGGATCACCCGCTCATGGGCGGGTGCCGAACGCGCCGTCACCAGGGCGGTGCGGATCGGACAACCATCGTCGGGGAATTCGCGCTGCAACAGATTGAGCGCGGCGAGGAAGCCTTTGAACGGCCCCCCACGCAACGGCTCGCGGGCGGACTCGCGCTCCTTGGCCTGAAAGGCTTCCAGGCCACCGAGCTGATAGACCCGTTCCGACTCATCGGAAAACAGCACGGCATCACCGTCGAAGGCGATCCGTAGTTCGGCGCTGGCGGCGCGTCGGGCGCCACCGGAAAGAATGGTCGCCGCGGCGAACCCGGCGTCCAGTGCGCTGCGCACATCTTCGGCATGGGTGGAAAGAAACAGGTCGCAGCCAAAGGCCGCGAGGTAGGGATAAGGGCTGCGCCCACCAACAAACGCGGCCCGGGAAATATCCAGACCGTAATGCTGAATCGAGTTGAAGACCCGCAGGCCCGTATCGGCACTGTTACGCGACACCAGAACCACCTCGACCCGCGCCCGGCCGAGGCTGGCATTGAGGCTCAAGAGTTTTTTCACCAGGGGAAAAGCATCGCCCGGTTCGAGGGACTCCTCCTCGTGATCGATCTGATACTTGCGGTAGGCCTCGACCCCCTCGGCCAGATAGACCTTATGGCTCTCGCTGAGATCGAACAGGGCCCGCGATGAAATCGCCACCACCAGTTTACCGCCCAAGCCCTTTGCCATATCCCTACCCCCGATGCTGCGATCAACCGTTATGCCGGTCGATAAAACTCAACGCCTGATACAAGGCTTCCATTTTCGGCAGTTCGCACCCCGCCGCCTTGGCCGCGGCCAATGGCGCGGCATAGATGGCCGACAACTCCAGCGCACGTTTGTGCTGGTAGTCGTGGTACATGCTCGGCCAATAGTCCGGCATGCCTTCGGTCACCTTGAACAAGTGCTCAGCATAGCCGTCCGGCATGCTGTGACCACAGGCCAGGGCACCTTGCACCACTTCACGCATCAAGGCCTGAATCAGCTCGCGACTGTCGGCATCGGCCATCAGCGGCGTGGTGCTGGCGTTAAGCAATACCGACAAACCGTTATAGGGCACGTTCCACACCAGTTTCTGCCAGCGCGCCTGCTGCAGGTTGGCCATGGCCTGGGAGCCGATACCGGCCTTGCGGAACAGCGCCGCCCCCTCTTCCACTATTACCTGGCGTTGCGACTCGTCCTGCGCTGCCGGGCCACTGTGATACCCCAGGTTCACCGCGCCCAGCGCCTGATGCTCGATCCCCCCGGGGCCGGCACGGTGCACGCAGATAAAACACAGGCCGCCCAACAGATGCAGCGAGTCGGGAAGCAGGTCGCGCAGGCCATCTTCCACATCCAGGCCATTCTGCAACAACAGCACCTTGGCGCCGGGAGCCGCCGCGCGAAGAATCGCCGGAGCCAGCTCGGCGTTGCTGGTGGTCTTGGCACCCACCAGCAGCCAATCGCAGGGCGGCATGTCTTCGGCACTGGCATAGGCCTGGACCGGGTTCAGGGTCAGCTCACCATGCACCGCGCTATGCAGTTGCAACCCTCGCTCGGTAACCGCGACGAATTCGCTGCGCAGCAGGAAATGCACATCCAGGCCGGCTCGCGCCAGCAGCATCCCGTAGAAACCACCGATCGCTCCGGTACCGATAATGCCGATTCGCGGCGTGTGGACTGCTTCCATCAAGGCAACTCCTCTGGAATTCGGTTCAGCGCCTGCGCCAGGCGCTCGCTGAGCTCGCCGGGTGTCAGACGCGACTGCAAGGCCCCATAAAACTCACCGTCGCGCACCACGAACAGTGCCGGCAAGTGAAACACCTGATAGCGCTCGACGGCGCCGCCATTGTTCCCCGCATCGATCCAGCACAACCGCTCGATCGGCAGATCGAAGCCGGGCAACTGCTGCCTGGCCCAGCGACAGCTGGCGCAGCCGACGCTGGTGAATATCACCATTGAAACACCGCTCATCGCCAACAGCCGCTGATCGATATCGAAATCAGTCAGCTCCAATTCGACCACTATACTGGGGGAAACAATGTCACATAGCCGACACTCGGAGTCTGCGTTCATGGGACGTTTCATTCCTCATCCTGACGATGTTCCGGTTGAGATGACCTTACGCGAGCACGCATGTATTTCGCGTCAACGGTTGCACACTATCAGCCTCGGCGGCATGGCTTGCAATTATCACCGCGCCTGGCGCCGCGGCACCGCACTGGAAATCTGCATCCCCACACTGGGTGAAAACGCCCGCTACAACGGCTATGTGGCCTGGTGCCTGCGACGCAAGCATGGCTATCTGGTGGGGATCGCCTTCATCGACGAACAGACCCTGTTCCATGCCCGGATGAGTGAGCAGGTGTGCCAGATCACCCACTACTGCCACCTGCATGAGCCCCAGGCTGAGCAGCGACAGATCGAAGCCCTGGCCCAGCAATGGGTCGAACAGCATGCCGCCGAGTTCTCCCATGACCGGGTTCACCAGGCTTTTATGCAGCCAGCGCTGGATTAAACCCGCCTCTGCCCATTGTCGAGCCCCGGTGTAACGCGCTAAGGTTCGGCTCCCCGACGCGCTTAAATCCGCTGTGCACCGCCGCGCGGGGATCGCTGGCGGCCGGCACCCGTGACCTGACGAGTAACACGATGGCTGATTTACCGATCAACGACCTTAACGTCGCCTCCAACGAAACCCTGATCACTCCCGACCAGCTCAAGCGTGACATCCCGCTGAGCGACGCCGCCCTGCGCACCGTGACCAAGGGTCGCGAAGTGATCCGCAATATTCTCGACGGCACCGACCACCGCCTGTTCGTCGTCATCGGCCCGTGCTCGATCCACGACATCAAGGCGGCTCACGAATATGCCGAGCGCCTGAAAGTCCTGGCCGCCGAAGTCTCCGACACCCTTTATCTGGTGATGCGCGTGTACTTCGAGAAACCACGGACCACCGTTGGCTGGAAAGGCTTGATCAACGACCCGTACCTGGACGACTCGTTCAAGATCCAGGACGGCCTGCACATCGGTCGCCAGCTGCTGCTGGACCTGGCCGAGATGGGCCTGCCGACCGCCACCGAAGCGCTGGACCCGATCTCCCCGCAATACCTGCAGGACCTGATCAGCTGGTCGGCGATCGGTGCACGTACCACCGAATCCCAGACCCACCGCGAGATGGCTTCCGGCCTGTCCTCGGCGGTAGGTTTCAAGAATGGCACCGACGGTGGCCTGACCGTTGCCATCAACGCCCTGCAATCGGTTTCCAGCCCTCACCGCTTCCTCGGCATCAACCAGGAAGGCGGCGTATCCATCGTCACCACCAAGGGTAATGCCTACGGTCACGTGGTTCTGCGCGGCGGCAATGGCAAGCCGAACTATGATTCAGTCAGCGTGGCCCTCTGCGAACAGGCGCTGAACAAGGCGAAGATCAAGCCGAACATCATGGTCGACTGCAGTCACGCCAACTCCAACAAGGACCCGGCCTTGCAGCCGCTGGTAATGGAGAACGTGGCCAACCAGATTCTCGAAGGCAACCAGTCGATCATCGGCCTGATGGTCGAAAGCCATCTGAACTGGGGCTGCCAGGCAATTCCCAAGGACCTGGCCGAACTGCAATACGGCGTGTCGATCACCGATGCCTGCATCGATTGGGAAAGCACCGAGAAAACCTTGCGCGGCATGCACGCCAAGCTCAAGGACGTCCTGCCAAAACGGGTTCGTACCTGACCCCGTATCGCAGACACAAAAACGCCGGGCCAAGCCCGGCGTTTTTTTTGGCGTCCCCGCTCAGAGTTTCGCGGCGTGGCGCTGATGGCGCTCCATATAGCGCTCCACATATGAGCACGACGGAATCACCGTGTAACCCATGCGGTCAGCATATTCCAACGCCTGCTCGGTCAGTGCCGCGGCAATACCACGACCACGCAGCGCGTTAGGCACGAACGTCCGATAAATATCCAGGGTCTGCTTACCCAGGTCCATATAGGTCAGGTAGGCACGATGACCGTCCACATTGGTCTCGAATTGATGACCAGCCTGGTCATGGTGGATGGACAACGCCTCGCTCATCACTACTCCTCGCGGGTCTTGGATTCTGACCCCTACCTTACCGATGTTTTTCCGGCGAAGGAACAACTACGCCACCCCGTGCCTGTCTGGACACCGAGGAGAGCTTGCCGCTCTCGCATGACCGAGCACGTTTCAAATAGTAGGCACCATTGGCACCAATGCTCAAGGGACGCTTGCGTTCAAGCTACTGGCATCAGGCCAGTTTGCTGTCGATGCGTCCTCAGACCTGTTCCCAGCTACATGCAAAACGCTCGATCAAACCGCCTAAGGATCAACAACCTGAACATCGCCGGATGTTGAGATTTAAGACGAGCCCACCCATTTAAAGTCACCTCAACATGGACAAAGATGCGTGAGACGCCCCACAGATTCTGAACAAAAGTGTAGACGAGTCGATATAGATAGACTTTAGCCTACACTCCGCAAGCGCCGTGCAAAGGGGCTCTACGGCAGATACGCTTAACAAGCGCAACCTCCCAACAGGGTGACAAGGTTGCGTATTTTTTATACAGATCGATAAAAAGTTGCTCGAAAAAGATTCAACGCCTAGAATTTTTTTTGCTTCTTGCGCTACGTCAGTTTACTTACTACAAGTAATGGGTAGTATGTACGCCGGCCATTTCATCACTCGGATGAGATAGCTACTTAATAGAAAGTCCTTGAAGGGGAACACGATGAACAACGTTCTGAAATTCTCTGCTCTGGCTCTGGCCGCAGTTCTGGCTACCGGTTGCAGCAGCGTATCCAAAGAAACCGAAGCTCGTCTGACTGCAACTGAAGACGCAGCAGCTCGTGCCCAGGCTCGTGCAGACGAAGCCTACCGTAAAGCTGATGAAGCTCTGGCTGCTGCTCAAAAAGCACAACAGACTGCTGACGAAGCTAACGAGCGCGCTCTGCGTATGCTGGAAAAAGCTAGCCGCAAGTAATAATCCCTCGGGATTGTTATCGAGCCGACCCATTTACTGGGTCGGCTTTTTTATTGCCCGGGTTTTCTTGCGGCAATAAAAAACCCGTCGACGCCCGAAAGCATCGACGGGTTGCTGTTCCAACCGTTACTGCTGCATATCGATAGGCAGCGCCGAGACTACGGGCGCAGTGGTCGGTACAGCGATCTCTACCGGTAAACCATCTTCGGCCGCCACCACGTCGCGCACCACATCCCAGTTCATCCGCAAGTTATTGGCCAGGTCTTCACGCTTGAGCAAGGCGTTGATCACCGCGGTGTGCTTGTCCACGACCGACGGATTGCCCTTGTCATCCAGCGGCGTGTGAGCTTCCAGATAGACTTTGCCAGCGCTGATACCAAACTTGTACGGATCGTTGAGAATGCGCACCGATGTCCCCACTGGCACCATGCTCGCCATTTCCAGGACGTTGTTGTTGAACATCCGGAAGCAGCCGTGGCTGGTGCGCATGCCGATCCCGAACTTCTTGTTCGAACCGTGGATCAGGTAGCCCGGCGTACCCAGGGTGAACTTGAATGGCCCCAACGGATTGTCCGGACCCGCCGGCACCACGTTTGGCAGCGGGTCACCGTCGGCGGCGTGCTCGGCCTTGATCGAGGCTGGCGGAGTCCAGGTCGGATTCGGCGTCTTCGCGACAATGCTGGTATGGGCGATCGGCGACCCCCAACCTTCCCGGCCGATACCCAGGGGGAAGGTGTACACCACGTTCCGCCCTTTCGGGTAGTAGTACAGGCGATATTCAGCCAGGTTGATCACGATGCCTTCACGAGGTCCCGGCGGCAGGATGAAACGCGTCGGCAACACCACTTCGGTGCCCGCGCCCGGCAACCAGGGATCCACTCCCGGGTTGGCCGCGACCATCTCGTAATAGCCCAGGTCGTAGGTCGTGCCCAGGTCGGCAAAGGTGTCTTCGTACTTGGCCTTGATCACCTGTACCTGACCGACGATATCTTCGCCCGGTGGAGGTAGAGGCAGTTCCAATGCGGCAACGGGGCCGGCCACACAGAAGGCGGCAAGCGTCAGGCAACGGGTGACGACAGGAAAGCGCGGCAACATCCGGAAAATCCTTCGCATGATCAACGAGTAAAAAAGTGATTGTACACCCGCCCCCGTGACTGCGGGAGCGACAGCTGCATCAGCGCAAGAAGGGAGCCGGGCGAGAACTTGCTGCCTTACAGCTCGAAACGCAACTCTGGCCAGATCGGTGGCGTGCCGCGCTTTTGCGATTCGAGGATCGCCCGGCACAACGGACACAGGCGCTGGTCCTGGAAAATGGTCCGGTCGACACTCGACCAGCGCGGTTGCGCGGGCAGCAAGGTGCCGCACAATGTGCGATCGGCAGAGCCGCCCAGCTCCAGCTGACGCGTCACCAGGTGCACCCGGACTTCCTGGCAGGCGAACAGGTCGAGCTGTTCGTCAGGCTCGATCAGTTGGTAGGCAAACAGGGACCAGGCGGGACGCGGCATCGGGGGCTCCAAATCGGGGGCGCCACATTAGCCGAAACACTGCCGGTAGAAAAGCGTCAAAGCAGCGGTTTTAGCGTCGGCCAGACATTTTCCAGCAACTTGCCCTGAGCGGTGACCGCAGGGTGGATGCCATCGGCCTGCATCAGCTCGGGATTGCCGCCGACCCCTTCCAGAAAAAATGGCACCAGCGCTACGTTTTTTTCATTCGCGAGCTTGCTGTACACCTCGGCAAACGCCTGGGTATAACGCACGCCGTAATTGGGTGGCAGCTGCATGCCAAGCAACAGCACCTTGGCACCACTGGCCTTGGAGCTGTCGATCATCGAAGCAAGATTTTGTTGCAATTGCGTGGGCTGTTGCCCACGCAGGCCATCGTTGCCGCCCAACTCGAGAATCACCAGCTCCGGCTTGTGCTCTGCAAGCAGCGCCGGCAGCCGCGCCTGGCCACCTGCGCTGGTGTCTCCACTGATGGAAGCATTGACCACCTTATCGTTGAAACCTTCGCTCTTGAGCCGTTGCTCGAGCAGTGCCACCCACCCCTGCCGGGTATCCAGGCCGAAAGCCGCGCTGATACTATCGCCAACGATCAGGACTGTACCCGCCGCTGCGTTCTGGGCCATGCACATCAAGGCCAGGCCAGCACTCAAAAACCACACACGCATCGGATTCTCCATGGGCGCAAGCATTCTCACTGCGCGGAACCTTAGCAAAGTGGTTCCCAGCGCGGAAGGTGAACTGACCATCCTGCACGAACTCAGCCTGGAACTGAACAAAGGCGACAGCCTGGCCATCGTCGGCAGTTCCGGCTCCGGAAAATCCACCCTGCTCGGCCTGCTGGCCGGGCTCGACCTGCCCAGCAGCGGTGAGGTCACCCTGGCCGGTCGCAGCCTCGGCACACTGGACGAAGACCAGCGTGCCCGAATCAGGGCCGAGCATGTGGGCTTTGTCTTCCAGTCGTTCCAACTGCTCGACAGCCTCAATGCCCTGGAGAACGTCATGTTACCCATGGAGCTGGACGGCCGTCGGGATGCCCGCGAGCGTGCGACCGAACTGCTCCAGCGCGTCGGGCTCGGGCAACGCCTGAGTCACTCGCCTCGCCAGCTCTCCGGCGGCGAACAACAGCGGGTGGCCATCGCCCGCGCCTTCGCCGCCGAACCTGACGTGCTGTTCGCCGACGAGCCGACCGGCAACCTCGACAGCCACACCGGCGAGCGCATCAGCGACCTGCTGTTCGATCTGAACAAGGAAAGCGGCACGACTCTGGTCCTGGTCACTCACGATGAACGCCTGGCCCATCGTTGCCGGCGCCTGATCCGCCTTGAAGCCGGCCTACTGGTCGCCCCCCTGGAGCCTTGATGGCACGCCTGCCGCTGTTGCGCCTGTTCAGCCTTGCCGTTCGCCAACTTCTGCGCGACGCCCGCGCCGGAGAACTGCGGGTATTGTTCTTCGCCCTGGTGGTGGCCGTAGCCGCCAGCACCGCCATCGGCTATTTCGGTGCGCGCCTCAACGGCGCGATGCTGTTGCGCGCCACGGAGTTTCTCGGCGCGGACCTGCTGCTTGAAAGCAGCTCTCCGGCAAGGCCCGAACAGATACAGAGCGGTCGGGAACTGGGCCTGCAACATGCGCAGGTGGTGGAGTTCTCCAGTGTGATCGCCACCGATAATGGCATCCAGCTTTCCAGTATCAAGGCCGTGGACGACGCCTACCCGCTGCGCGGCGAACTGAAAAGCGCCCCGGCCCCTTACGCGACGGAAGAAACCGGCGGTGGTCCGCAACCGGGTGAAGCCTGGGTCGAAGCCCGACTGTTGACCGCGCTCGACCTGAAAATCGGCGACAGCATCGACGTCGGGATGAAAACCCTGCGCCTGAGCCGGGTACTGACTTACGAACCGGATCGCGCCGGAAACTTCTATAGCCTGACCCCCAGGGTGCTGATCAACCTGAGCGACCTGAACGCCACCGGCGTGGTGCAACCGGGCAGCCGGGTCAGTTACAAGGAACTCTGGCGCGGTCCCGGGAGCGCCCTGGAAACCTATCGCCAATTGATCAAGCCAGGCCTGGCGGCCAATCAGCGCCTGCAGGATGCCCGAGATGGCAACCGCCAGATCGGCGGAGCCCTGGGCAAGGCCGAACGCTACTTGAACATGGCCAGCCTGGTGGCGGTGCTGCTGGCAGGCGTGGCGGTTGCCCTGTCCGCTGCGCGCTTCGCTTCCCGCCGTTTCGACGCCAGCGCGCTGCTGCGCTGCCTGGGCCTGTCTCGCCGGGAAACCATGCTGCTGTTCACCCTGCAACTGGCCCAGCTCGGCATCCTGGCCAGCATCGTCGGCGCACTGCTTGGCTGGCTCGCCCAGCTTGGGCTGTTTTACCTGCTGCATGACCTGCTACCCACCGATGTGCCTCCTGGCGGGCTGCTTCCCGCCGTCGCCGGTATCGGCACCGGCCTGGTGGCACTTGGCGGTTTCGCCTTGCCGCCACTGGCGGCGCTGGGGCGTGTCCCACCCTTGCGGGTGTTGCGCCGTGACCTGCTGCCGATCCCCCCAAGCACCTGGATGGTGTATGGCGCCGCCTTGCTGGCCCTGGGCTTGATCATGTGGCGTCTGAGCCTGGATCTGCTGCTGACCTTTGCCTTGCTCGGCGGCGGCGTCATTGCTGCCCTGGTTCTGGGCGGATTACTGCTGCTGGCCCTGCAGAGTCTGCGTCGCTTGCTGACCAAGGCGTCGCTGCCATGGCGCCTGGGGCTGGGCCAGCTGCTGCGGCATCCTTTGGCCGCTGCCGGGCAATCCCTGGCCTTCGGCTTGATTCTGCTGTCGATGGCCTTGATTGCGCTGTTGCGTGGAGAATTGCTCGACACTTGGCAAAACCAGTTGCCCAAGAACGCACCGAACTATTTCGCGCTGAATATCCTGCCCGCGGACAAACAAGCTTTCACCGACAAGCTGGTGGCGCTTTCCGCCCCTTCCGCGCCGCTGTATCCGGTAGTGCCAGGGCGGCTGATCAGCATCAACGGCGAACCGGTCCGGGAAATCGTCAGCAAGGACTCCAGTGGCGATCGCGCCGTGCAGCGCGATTTGAGCCTGACCTGGGCCGCGGATCTGCCAGCTGGCAATAAGATCACCAGCGGCTCGTGGTGGGCACAACAGCCCGAAGGGGATTTACCTGGCGTCTCGGTCGAGGCCCAGGTGGCCGAAAGCTTGAAACTCAAACTCGGCGACCAGATGACATTCAGCGTCGGAGGGGTCAATCGCGAGGCCAGGGTGACCAGCCTGCGAGAAATCAACTGGGACAACTTCCAGCCCAACTTCTTCATGATCTTTCAGCCGGGCACGCTGCGGGATCTGCCCGCCACTTACCTGACCAGCTTCTATCTGGCTGCGGGTCATGACCAGCAGGTGGTCGAGTTGTCCAGGGCGTTTCCGGCAGTGACCATCCTGCAAGTGGAGGCTCTGCTCGAACAACTACGCAGCATCCTGGCCCAGGTCACCCTGGCCGTGGAATACGTGCTGCTGTTTGTACTCGCCGCCGGCATGGCCGTGCTGTTTTCCGGACTGCAGGCCACCCTGGACGAGCGTATTCGTCAGGGCGCCCTGCTACGGGCGCTGGGTGCGGAACGACAATTACTGGTCAAGGCCCGGCGTATCGAGTTCGGGCTGCTGGGAGCCGTCAGCGGGCTACTGGCGGCATTGGGATCGGAACTGGTGAGCCTGGTGCTGTATCGGTTTGCCTTCGACCTGCCCTGGCATCCACATCCTTGGCTGTTGCTCCTGCCTGTTATCGGTGCCCTGCTGATCGGCGGTGCCGGTGTCTACGGGACACGCCGGGCATTGAATGCCAGCCCACTGACAGTACTGCGCGAGGGGTAAGCCCCTCGCAGGCAGTTCATTTCACGTATTCGATCTGATTGATCCACCAGCACATTTCTCCACCGGGCGTCTGCACTATCGCCTCGTCGCCGACTTCTTTCTTCAAGAGCGCCCGGGCCATGGGCGAATCGATAGAGATGTAATCCTTCTGCCCGTATATCTCGTCATAGCCGACGATACGGAAACGCTTGGTTTCACCCTCTTCATTCTCGATATCGACCCAGGCGCCGAAGAAAACCCGGCCCTCCTGTTCCGGCGAATAAGACACGACCTTCATGTCTTCGAGTCGCTTGCGCAAGTAGCGAACCCGGCGATCAATTTCCCTCAGGAGTTTCTTGTTGTATTGATAATCGGCGTTTTCACTTCTGTCCCCCAGGGAGGCCGCCCAAGTGACTTTCTGCGTCACATCCGGACGCTTCTCCCGCCACAGGTAATCCAGCTCGTTTTTCAGAGCCTCGAAACCTTCCTGTGTAATGAGCTTGGTACTCAATTGGTTAAATTCCCCATGCAGAGCCTTATGAGCCGTTCAGCATTATGATTCAACCGGAGCACTGAGAACCAATATTGAGCAAAATAAACCTTCCAGTAAGACGCATGCCATCGGAACATCCACCATCTAGAATGAATCGATCTCTAGGCTCTGTATGAAAAGCGACTGCCTTGGTCACGCGAGGTAAAAACAAGCTCATGCGCAAGTCCGATCAGAACGCTCATCAAAGAACACGCATGCTCCCCATTCCTCCCGTCTCCTGCCCAACCATTACCAGCCGACTATTTCATACAGATCACATATTGCCTTACATGAAAAAACACCCAGGAACTAAAATAGACACTTGCAATTTCAACTGAGGCGCCTTACTCGTCATCGTTGAATAAGGTACTAGATATGCTATGCAGACTATTATTGAAGGTCACTGTCTCATTGAAGCCTTTTACAATATTACTCAGCTTTTTACGGGTACTGGATAGCTGCGCTAATCTTTCCACAAGCTCGGCATTTTTTTGCTGGATCCCGATGTCCCGTTTTTCAAGCTCGGATGCACGAACACTTTGTTTTACAGAAATCTCTTCAAGACGTTGCTGCTCCAACTGCAATAGCTCAGAGCGCCGCGCAACACTTCGCTCTCGGGACTCCACACTTTCAGCCAACTGCTGTAGCGCAACGCTGCGTTCGGCAATCACCTTGGAGTTGTGCTCTGCGGATTTATCGATAGCGATCCTCTCTTGTTGAAGCTGGCTTTGTAACTGGCGCAAGTATTCATCCTTTTCCTGAAGCTTGCGTTCTCGCTCCTGCAATTGCTCCTTTAAAAGCTCCAAGGCCTCCTGCTGCTTCACTGCAATCAATTTTTGTTGTGCCAGTTCCTGCGCCATATGTGCAAGATTCGACAACGTGTTCTCTACATCAAAAAGCAGATGATCGGTATCCGCCCCCTGAGATACAACTTCGGTATCGGGAGCCGTATCCATCAGGAACTGATCCTTATCCAGCGAATGCTCTAGTGAGGCTTCACAACCGTCCGACTCATCCGGCATTGCATCCACAGCATTTTCACCGGACTGATCGATATCAGGGATGGTTTGAAGCTGCCTGTCTACCAAAGTCGGAACTCTGTCAGACATCGACAGGTCGTACTCATTTCCCTGGGTTAATTCCACATCATCCTCCGAAGTCAAATCGCGAACCACCTCCGCCAAGTCAGCCAGTGTGTTCTGTATACCTTGATGCAGACGTACAGCATCGACCTCCGGGTCAGCAGACTGGTCAGCATCTACTCTATGTGTTGTAACACCTGACAGGAGAGCATCATTCCTGGATGAGTCGACATGGCTTTCGATATTGGTGATAGCTAAGCCAGCAATACCCTGTTGAAGATCCTCGGCCAATAACGAGGTCTCAGTAGAACCCTCCCTTACATAAGCCTCGGTTTCAGCGTCCTTTTGGCATAATTCATATGGTTCTCCAATCGGCTCAGATCTGGACGGGGCATCATCAGGCAAGTCCCCTTCAAGGTCCTCAACAGTTTCTGGCGAACCATACTCGTTCGAGTCAGGAACCTCGTCCACACACTCTGTGGAATCTTTTGCAGCAGGGGTATTTTGAGAGGTCGTCTCAATAGAAACATCAAGGGCTGGAACGCTGAGTTCGGTGTCATCAATTGCAGGCAGACAAACTGTCGAAGCTTCTGATGATATGAGTTTCACCACCAAATTTTTCTTGATGGTGAGTGAGCGATGCTCGGAAAGGTTCCCCGTCGGTATCACACAGCCTTTAAGGTCAATCAGATGGTAGGGAGTGCCAACACTGCCAGCAGCACCTTGTTGTCGAATCTCAAGCCGCGTTGCATGAGTAACTATCTCTTTGAAGACCTGAATAACCAGACGCCAATCGTGTTCGCTTTCAATCGAACTCAGCGCATACTCTTTCCCCTTTTTATGCAACATCGCAATATAAACTCGCGACTCTCCGACTTCAGCGCCCTCATTTAAGCTATAGGCAAGAAAATTACGCCTCAGCATAGGAATTGCAAAACTGCAGAGCACCGCACCATTCAGCACTTCTTGCTCTGCGTTTTCGATGGAAATAGTTCGTAGCAGCATCGCTGACTTAGGCTCCGTCATATATCTAAAAACATATCACACGGAGTAAAAAATACCTCCTAACAACACATGCCAGCAACCGGACAATTCCCATTCTTCAGGTAGAACTATCCGACAACTCACAACCAGAAAAGTCAACGCTTTCGATTTACCATGTTATGGCTGACAGCCTTGACCACTCCGATCTCATTTAAGAGGAATATTCAAACCCTTCTGCGGACTGAGCTTGAACAGCCACCAATCATAATTCGACCATAGCATGACTAACCCTCCCGCCAGCAGTAGCAGTACTAGCCCGGCCCCTCCTGTCAATATCAGTCGTTGCTGCCAGCTAAAAAAACACAGCGCGACACCAGCCACCCCCATCAACATCGCTAGAGAAGGAGCAAACCAGTAGATAAAACGATCAAGACGCAAAAGAGTGTTGAATAACCAAGAGCCTTTCAGATGAGAGGTCGGTCTAAAGATAATAATATGCATAGCGAGCGTGGCTTGGCCAGATAAAAACGGAGCTCAACCATAACTTAGCCACACAATGACAACTATCAGATTCGTCTGATTTAGTTTTCAGAGTGCTCGGATAACATACGCAGGGCACCCTCCCCCTAAATATCGAGATGCCTTGCATGGGAAGTATCATCATCGTCGACGACCATCCGTTGATTCGACTCGCCATAAGAACCGTTCTGGAACCTCACGAACACAACATCGTCGCGGAGGCGGACAACGGGGCCGACGCCGTCCAGCTGGTACGCAAGCATCTTCCAGACCTGCTCATCCTGGACTTGAACATACCCAACCTCGACGGTTTTTCCGTTATCTCCCATATAAAGTCCGCTGGACTGCCAATAAAGACACTGGTGCTGACTTCCAGCAACTCCAAGAACTTCGCCTTGCGCTGTTTGCAGGCCGGAGCGGCTGGTTTTCTGTGCAAGAACGATAATCTGAACGAACTGGCTAATGCGGTAAAAGCCATATTGTCGGGGTATAGCTATTTCCCCGAGGATACAATCAGCACCTTGCAACAGAATACAAACGCCGCCTGCCAAGAGAGTGTCTTGATTGCCCAACTGACCGACCGGGAAATCACCGTCCTGAAACTGCTGGCGAGCGGTCTGAATAATCAGAAAATCGCGGATGCGTTGCTGATCAGCCACAAGACGGTGAGCACCTATAAGGTCAGGCTGCTAAAACGGTTCAATGTTTCCAATCTGGTAGCGCTGGCGGAGCTGGCCAAACGCAACTCCGTAGTTTGAACCCCTGATATCGATGCAGCCTTTAGCTGGGATTCAGAAACATCGCCCCCACCTCGACAGCCAGGTTGATCACCTACGGTACTTACCTACGGGTGATCAGCCCCTGTCGAGCCACACGGGTCAGATGCCGGATGACTTCCGCAGCATTTTCCGAGCTGGGCGCCTGTATCACCGCAAGGTCAAAACTGTCGTTGGCAAAACGTGCCAAGGACTCGCCGTCTTCGATGAACTGGATCAGAAAGGCCGAAGGGCCTGTGCTGCGACGTGGCCAGCCATCGAGATAACGCAGCAATGTCGGCTGGTGTGTGCCGCCAAGAAGAATTTTTGGATTGCGCTGAACAAGATTCGCCGTGATTGGCGCAAGACGTACAGGAGGGTGGAGTGCATTCATCGTGTCGTGTCTCTGCCTCAATTTTCTGCCGGGCAGGTGAGAGGCAACACCGAACCAGCGCTTTAGCGGTATTTCGAAGCCGGTAGAGCTTCTGTCGGTGATATTCCGAATCACCTGGCGCCCCGCAAGTAGCTGTTTAAATCGGCGCATGGGCAACAATCCTAGAGAAGCCGACGGGGTAGTGTCAAGAATCCCCAATAACGAAATCAGCAACAAAAAAGGCCCGCTACAAGCGGGCCTTGGGTGTTTTCCGGAAGTTACTTGGCAATTGCCGCATCGAGTGACAATTTGCCCGCGCCTTCGATCAGAACCGCAATGGTACCGCCGAGCAGAGCCAGGGCGAACTCATAACCATTGTTCGCCATGAACAGGCCATTGCTGATGTGCACGGAGAAAATCGCCACCAGCAAGGTGAAGCTCAACCCCAACGCGGCAGGACGTGCCAACAGACCGATAATCAGCGCCAGACCGCCGAAGAACTCGGTACCGCCCGCCAACAGCGCCATCAAGTGTCCTGGTGCCAGGCCGATGCTCTCCATCCACTGTGCCGTACCTGCCAATCCGTAACCGCCAAACAGACCGAAAAGCTTTTGCGCGCCGTGAGCGGCGAAAATGATGCCGACAAAAACTCGCAGGACGGTCAGGCCGTAGCCTGCACGGGTGCTCAGTACGGTTTTGATCAGTGTGCTCATGCTGTGTAGTCCTTTGTAGTGTTGGGTAATGGGTCGCTATATTAATCACAAAATCTCATGTTAAAAGTGCAAAAATAGCAATATAACAATCAATTTTATCGATTATTTCCTTGAGACGACCTTACGCGCTTGCGGCTCCAACGATTCGCGTTCCCGGTCAAAGGCCAAATAGTATTTGTTGACGCTATTAACATAGCTGACGGCGCCCATTCCGACCTGTTCCATGGCAATGCGCTCGACCTGGAAAAACCACTGATTGGGGTTCAACCCGCGTCGTCGGGCTTCGGTCCGCATACCCTGCACTCGCTCCGGCCCCATGTTGTAGGCCGCCAGGACAAATGCCATACGCTCGCGCTCGTTGAGCTTGGGACTGGAAAAAAACTTGCGCCGGATCAACGCCAGGTACTTGGCTCCGGCCAGCACATTGCTATCGAGGGTCTGGATGTTATTGACCCCTACCCGCTGGGCAGCTGACGGGGTGATCTGCATCAGGCCGGTCGGGCCGCTGCCGCTTCTGGCAGAGGGCTGCAACGACGACTCCTTGAAGGCCAGCGCCGCCAGGTTCAACCAGTCCATGTTCTGTGCATCGGCATGCTTCTGTAATACCGGGCGCAATTTTTCCAGGCGCTGGCGATCGGCCCGGGTCAAAGGGTTATGCACCTGATACAGGCGTCGATAGATGCGTAAGAACGCAACATCCTGATCCGCCGGAGCCTTGTAGACCTTCAGGAAACGATCGATGCTCGCCCGCAGCATCGAGGCATCCCGCCGCACGAACCAGTGCTCCTCGCCAGGCTCGCTGATGACCAGTTGCCGATCAAAACGCAGCTTCGGCAGGACTTTGCCCCAGCGCTCGGCAATGGGCTTCTCGACGATGGTCAGGTGAAAGATCCCGCCCTGGACCATTTCCAGGACATCTTCGACTGCCAGGCTCGGATCGACCCACTCGACCTTGACCGGCGCCAGCTTATGCAGCGCCAGCTTCTGATTGATCTGGCTCACCGCATCCCCGGCAGCGCTGCCTGTGGTCAGCGCCAGGGTCTTGCCGGAGAGCTGTTCAGGCCGGGTGTAGCGCCGCTCGCCCTTGATTCCCACCAGCAGCAACGGCACGTTGCTGGCGACCGGTTCACTGGGGCTTACCGCTTGCCCCGGTAGCGCCTCCAACAACTCTCCTGGAGCGACCAGATCCCCCTCGCCACGCTGCAGCGCACCGAGCAATTGATCCTTGGCTTTGGGAATGATCTTGAGACTGATTTCCTGACCGTCGCGAGCGTGACCATTGAGGTACTGCTCAAAGGCGCGCAGACGGTGATATTCGACACCGATGGCCTGGCCCTGGACTTCACCGGAGCTATTGCGACTCTGGTTGACCAGCACGCGCAAGACCCGGCTGCTGCGAATGTCCGCCAGGTCGCGAACCTTGCCCGCTACGGCCGCTTCCGGAGGGCCAGCCAAGCGTGCTACCGCCGGCAGGGGCAGCAGCAACGACAAGCACAACGCTAGCAAAACCGAGGGTCGCGTCATCCGCTCTCCGGGAAGAATACTGTCCGGGTTTTCGAGCAATGGCGAAAACGCGGGCGACAGAAACAGAGCGCCTAGAGCGCTGACAAGATGTGAAAGACTGGCACAACCACGGCTGGCAAACCAACCGCAGCCTTTCTCCCGGCATCAAGAGACAGCTTCAACTCGTTGTAGTTCTTGGCTTTTCTTATAAATCTACAGCTCTGATATGCTTTCCGGCCGCAGGCGGAGATAGCACCATGCAACTCATCGATATCGGCGTCAACCTGACCAATCCAAGTTTCGCCGAAAAACATCGCGCAGTACTGGACCGTGCCTATGCCGCCGGCGTCTGCCAACTGGTGCTCACTGGCACCAGTGTCGAGGGCAGCGAACAGGCACTCGAGCTGTCGCGGCAACTGGATGAAAGTGGCCGCCAACTGTTCTCTACCGCCGGGATTCATCCACATTGCGCCAGCGACTGGAATGCCGACAGCGCACAGCGCTTGCGCAGCCTGCTCAAGGAAAGCAGCGTCAAGGCCGTGGGCGAATGCGGCCTGGACTTCAATCGGGACTTCTCCCCCCGAGGGCAACAGGAAAAAGTGCTGGAGGAACACCTGGCCCTGGCCGTTGAGCTGCAACTGCCGGTCTTCCTCCACGAACGCGACGCCAGCCAGCGCCTGCTGGAAATAGTCCGCGACTTTCGTGACCGCTTGCCGGCCGCAGTGGTGCATTGCTTCACTGGCGAACAGCGCGCGCTGTTCAACTATCTGGACCTTGACCTGCACATTGGCATCACTGGGTGGATCTGCGACGAGCGCCGCGGCACTCACTTGCACCCGCTGGTACGAGAGATTCCCCGCGGTCGCCTGATGCTCGAAAGCGACGCCCCCTATCTGTTACCCCGCAGCCTGCGCCCCAAGCCGAAGAACGGTCGCAACGAACCGGCCTACCTGACCGAAGTGTTGCGCGTGGTGGCCCTGCATCGCGGCGAGAGCCAGGAAGAGCTGGCGGCCCACAGTACCGCCAGCGCCCGTGCCTTCTTCGCCTTGCCCGAGATTGCTTGACGCATATCAAGATTTGACTCTCTGCATAGCGGCACAATAATGGCACCTTGCCAATACTGTTCCGCTTAATCAGAGAAGACCTTCCATGGGTGCCTGGCTCAGCAATATCTCATTGAAATACAAGTTCTGGGCGGTCAATGCGGTCGCCTTCGTGACCACCCTGCTACTGGTCCTGTACGCCGTCCAGCTGGAGCAGCAAGCGCGTAGCCAGGCCTCACAAAACAACGCCAGGGCCCAGGCGAGCCTGCTCGGCGCATGGCCCTCCGGGCAAGCGCTGCCCCATGCCGAGAATCTGCTGAGCTTCGCGGCCGGCCAGATCCCCAGCCTCGACCAGCGCTCCCTGCCGCAGTTGAGCAATGCCAATGGATGGGTGGCCTTCGATGAAATGCCGCTGTTCGGCGAAAACCCTCTGATCGGCGCGCAGGTGCTGCCCCGGGCCGATGGCCAACGGATTGCGGTGCTTGCCCATGGGCCAAGCCTGCGTCAGGTGTTCAGCGAACGCTTCAGCCAATACGCGGTGGCCGTGTTCATTCTGATGCTGGCGATGCTCGGTGCTTCGCAACTGTTGATCCGTTTCCTGCTCAGCCAACTGAACACCCTCAAGGATGTGATGCTGCATGTGGAGAAGACCGGCGACCTGTCGGCCCGCGTGCCCCTGTCGTGCACGGACGAGGTCGGCCAGATGGCCAGCGCCTTCAATGCAATGCAGGCGGGTTATCAGCGGGTGGTCAACACCGTCGCCAATACCGCCCGGAAACTGGATATCGGCGCCGCGCGCCTGGCATCGAGCATGAACGATGTGCGTCACGGCATGCTGGGCCAGCAAAGCGAAACCGATCAGGCCGCGACAGCGATCAACGAAATGTCCGCCACCGTCTATCACATCGCCCAGCACGCCGGCGCCACCCGGGATCGCTCCCAGGCCGCCGATGTCCTCGCCGGCAGCGGCCAGGAAGTGGTCAGCCGCGTGCAGAAGTCCATTTCCGGGCTCTCCAGCGGCGTGCAACAGACCGCCGAGATGATCCAGCGCCTGGCCGAGGACAGTCAGAAGATCAATGGCGTGGTCAACGTGATCCACAGCATTGCCGAGCAAACCAACCTGCTGGCGCTCAATGCCGCGATCGAAGCGGCGCGCGCCGGTGAAATGGGCCGGGGGTTCGCGGTGGTCGCCGATGAAGTACGCAACCTCGCCAAGCGGGTGCAGACCTCCACCGACGAAATCACCCGGATGGTCTCCGCCCTGCAGGCCGGTACCCGCGACGCAGTGGACTTCATGCAGGAAAGCTCGTTCAAGGCAGACGATTGCGTGCAGCAGGCACAGGAAGCCGGCGCAGCGCTGGCGGAAATCACCACGGCCGTGGCGCAGATGCGTGAGAGCAATACCCAGATTGCGGTGGCGGCCGAGCAGCAAAGCCAGGTGGCGGAAGAAATGAATCGCGCCGTGGTGAGTATTCGCGACGTCACCGAAAACACGGTGCAACAGACCGTCGACTCGGCGACCACCAGCAACGAACTGGCGACCCTGGCTGGGGAACTGAGCAAGGCCATCGGTCAATTGAAGCTGTAAACCGCGACTTTTCGCTCCTGCAGGAATCGGCCTGCCTGCCGGAGCGAAACCTGCCAGCCTATCGCCCTCATAGCCAGCCTTGATTCGCCGCCCCCTCGCGTGGGGCCTATCCTTTGATACATAGGCTTCTACGAATCAAGGATACTGTCATGGGTAAACGTCACCCCAACCTCCCCGCCTGGCAATGGCGCTCCTACCCGCATAACCACCGCAACCCGACCAACCTGGTGTTGCACCTGATTGCAGTGCCGCTGTTCATCGTCGGCTTTCTGTTGCTGGTTTCAGGAGTATTCAGCTTGAGCTTCACCAACGTCGCCATCGGCGTGGTCGGCCTGATCGCCGCCTTGGGCCTGCAGCGTCACGGCCATAGCCTGGAGGCCCAAGCCGCCGAGCCGTTCAGTGACCGTAAAGATGCAGTCCAGCGCCTGCTGGTAGAACAATTCGTGACCTTTCCACGCTTCGTCCTCAGCGGCGCCTGGTGGCGTGCATGGCGCAAGCGCCACCGGCATTGAGAGGGGTTCAACCGAAGATAGTGACCGTCTGCCGGCTGAGCGCAATCAACCGGCCTTCGGCACTCCAGAGTGCCGCGGCCGCATGCCCGTAACCGTCACGGGCATGTTCGATATTCACCCGGTACTTGCACCAGTCCAGGGTGCTCAACACCAGCAGCGGCTGCACGAATTCAATGGTCCAGGTCAGGGTACTGCCGGGTGCCGGGCTGGTCAGGTGTGGTAACAAGGCCGGCGGCCAGGCGTCCACCAGTGCGAGGATATGCGCCTCGGTCATGGGCTCTTCCTTGACGTCGCCCCGCAGGCGCACCCAACCGCCCATGTCCCGCGACTTGTTGCCGGTGAACGGCATGCCACCGATGCTCCAGCGCATTGCCAGATGGCGCATGAACTCCGGCGTCACGCCCTTGACGTAAGGCAGTTCCGGGCACTCGTCCCAATGTTTCATGCTGGGCGCTTCCTCGGCGACAACTGTCACCTCGGACGGCCGAGAGGCACCAAAACTGCCCTGTACCAGGGTCACTACCTGACCGTTCTGCACCGCACGCCCCAGCACCTGGCTGACGGCCTTGCCCTCGCGCAGCACCTCGACTTCAAAGCTGACCGGCACATTGGGGGTGACCGGACCGACAAAGGTGATCGCCAGTGAACGCACCGGACGTTCGGCGGGGACTTTTGCGCGCATGGCTTCATACTGCAAAGCCGCCACCAATCCGCCGAAACTGGCCCGCCCCTGCGCCCACTCGGTTGGAATCGACAGTTCCAACGGTTGGTGGCGGACGGCATCGAGCAAATCGCAAAAGCGCATGAGCACCTCTGATCAAGAAAAGGGTTCGAGGATCTTAACCAGCAGCGCACACGCGTAAAGCACTTGTTCCCGCCAAAAAGACTGACAGATAAGCCGCCAGCCGGGAGTCAGCTACGGAAACAGGCCGCGCTCAGCTTGTCGAGCACCCGATCGGCACGACCCTCGGCCTTGTGCATGGTGGCGTGCCAGACCGGAACACAAGGCAACAGGTCCGCCTGCCGTTCGGCCTGGGCCAGCCATTGCCAGCAATCATGCCAGTCGCCCAGTGCGCCCTGAGCGGCCTTCAGGCGAGAGACCGCCTTGGGCGACAGTTCGGCAAGTTCGGGATAAGCCTCGGCGGCGTAGCGCACACGCTTGATCAGCAGGCGCAAACGATGCCGATCATGAGCCGGATCGTGCAGGGCCTCGTCCAGTGCCTTCCATTGCTTGGACAGGCGCTTTTCGATGCGCTTGCGCAAACTGCGCAACAGCTCCTGACGTTGCGCCGCCCGCAGGAAACGCGGGAAGGCATCCAGCACCAGCAGCAGCTGCTGGAGTTCGGAGCCCGTCGCCACTGTCCGGTATTCATCCGCCAGCCCCGCGGTACGGCGTTCCGCGGCCTGATGGTAGTCATGCTGATGCAGGTACGCAGCCAGGACCTCACGGTCGCGTAACGGCGTCGTCAGTTGCCCGACCGCCGTAGCCGCCGCTTCCAGTTGCTCGACACCAGGCAAGCCGCGCAACGCTCGCAACAGGCTGCGCAAGCGGCGCACCGTGGTACGCAGATCGTGCAGCGCCTCGGGGTCGGTCACCGCCTGCAAACGCGCCTGGCACGCCAGCAAGCGCACCTCCAGCCCCAACACCTGTGCCACCAACCGATCAACCAAGGCAGACATCATTGACTCCCGAAACGAATGACCCGGCTCGCAGCACAAAGACTGCGGCCGGGCCCTGGCATGACTGGCAGGCGCGCTCACGACGCCTGCGAGACGGAAACTGAAGAGCGCTCTTCAGTCTAGCGGCAAACGGCAGCCTTGCGATCAGCGGCCGGCGCGCGACTCACGAATATAGAAACGGGCCTTTTCGGCTTTTCTGGTGCAGCCCTCGAAGGCTTCGAATTGCTGCTGGGTCTTGGCCCCGGTCAGCAGCGACAGGGCCTTGGAATAGCTGACTGTGCCAGCGAAACCTTCGGCCTTGGCCAGGTCCAGTTCATGCCAGGCCGCATCCAGTTGCGTACCGCAGCTGTCGCGATAGGCGGTCTTGCCAGCACAACCACCGAGTACCAATGCAATCAACGGTAGACAGATCCAGGCTTTCATCAATGACACCTCAAAGTAGGGGGGGAAACAGTCGTGAACGATAAGAAGCAATTGCGAACAATAAAAACAATCGTGAACGTAAGACGATCGCCGCCACTAAAAGTGCCTTGGCTCGTCAGGGAAAATATAGCCGCGCGAGCATAACCCCATGCGGCAAAACACTGGAAAAAATCCCTCTATCCAGGGCCCGCAGAGGCCGTCAGTGATTGAACCGAAACCCTCGATGGGTGCATTGTGGAAACCTGTCTGGCGAAGGATCGAGTCATGAAAAAGCGTGTCGCACTGGTCCTGGGCTCTGGTGGTGCCCGGGGTTACGCCCACATCGGGGTGATTGAGGAAATCGAAAGACGTGGTTACGACATTGCCTGTGTCGCGGGCTGTTCCATGGGCGCGGTAGTCGGTGGTATCTACGCCGCCGGCAAACTGGACGACTACCGCAGCTGGATCGAAAGCCTGGACTATCTGGATGTGCTGCGGCTGGTGGATGTCAGCTTTCGCCTGGGGGCGATACGCGGGGAGAAAGTATTCGGCCAGATCCGCAAGATCGTCGGCGAAATCAACATCGAAGACCTGCGCATCCCTTACACCGCCGTGGCCACCGACCTGACCAACCAACAGGAAATCTGGTTCCAGGAAGGCTGTCTGCACCAGGCCATGCGGGCTTCGGCGGCGATCCCCAGCCTCTTCACCCCGGTCATGCAAGGCAATCGCATGCTGGTGGACGGCGGCTTGCTCAACCCGCTGCCCATCGTGCCGGTGGTCTCCAGCCACTGCGACCTGATCATCGCCGTCAACCTCAACTCGACCAACCAGCGTCGTTACCAGTTGCCGGTGATCCAGCGCCCCGCCGCCTTCAAGAGCCGCTTCGACAGCCTGATCAACTCCCTGGGCTCGCACCTGCCCTTTCGCCGCAAGCAAGCCGAACAACTGCTGCTGCTCGAACAGGAAGCGCTGCGCAGCGAGGCAGCCGACATCGGCAACCCCTGGATCGAATCCGCCGAGCCCGAGGCCCAGCAACCGGCCGCGGCTCCGGAAACCGATGGCGCCCCGAAATCGGCCACCGGCTCGTTCATTATCGATAACGTCGGCCCCGCTTCCCTGCTGGACCTGATCAACCAGAGCTTCGAGGTCATGCAGACCTCGCTGGCCCAGTACAAGATCGCCGGTTACCCGCCGGACATCCTGATCAACGTGCCCAAGCGGGTGTGCCGTTTCTTCGAGTTCTACAAGGCTCCGGAGCTGATCGCACTGGGGCGGGAAATTGCCAGCGACACCCTGGACCGCTACGAGAACGAACTGAACTGAAAGAGCGCCGCGAGCCCGCTCACTCCTGCGCCCCCAGCAAGCGGTACCCCACCCCGGCCTCGGTCACGATAAAGCGTGGCCGGGTCGGATCGTCCGCCAGCTTCTGCCGCAGATGCCCGACCACGATACGCAGGTAGTGACTGTCCTCGGTGTGCGTCGGCCCCCAGATATCCTTGAGCAGTTGCTGCTGGGTGATCACCCGCCCCGGGTGCCGCGCCAGTTGCGCCAGCACGGCGTATTCCTTGCGCGTCAACGCCACTTCGGCACCGTCGAGCAGTACCCGGCGATACGCCAGGTCCACGGTCAGCGGGCCGAAATCCAGGGCTGCTTCCTGCGCTTCGCCGGCGGGTGCCTGGCGCAACAGCGCACGAATACGCGCCAGGAACTCCTGGATGCCAAAGGGCTTGGTCACGTAGTCGTTGGCGCCACCGTCCAGCGCTTCGACCTTCTGCCCTTCGCTGGCCCGTACCGACAACACCAGCACCGGTACGCCCGACCACTCGCGAAACTCACGCAGCACCTGCTGGCCGTCCATATCCGGCAGGCCGAGGTCGAGCACCAGCAAGTCCGGCTTATTCAGCGCCGCCTGGGCCAGGCCTTCGTTGCCGGTGCCGGCTTCAAGCACTTTGTAGCCCTGGGACACCAGGCTGATGCGCAGGAATTTACGGATCTGCGGCTCGTCATCGATGACCAGGATGGTCGCGGTCTGGCTCATGGTTTCGCTTCAAGACAAATAAGTGGCGCAAGAGTAGCGCAGGCGTGGCTCTGGATCGTAAAGAACATGTGCGGCCCTCCTGGCCTCGTTGGGTTGACGCTTTTTTACCGGCACTCAGGCCTCTCCTTCAAGCTCGGGTTGCACCTGCAGCGGCAGGCACAAGGTGATGCAGGTACCACGCCCGTCGATCCCTTCGCCCACCGTGATGCGCCCGCCATGGGCACCGACCATGCCCTGACAGATCGCCAGTCCCAGGCCGGTGCCCTGCCCGCCTCGATCGCCCCGTGCCGCGGTGTAGAACATGTCGAAAATCCGCGGCCGATCTTCCACTGGAATTCCCGGCCCCTCGTCGCTCACGGCAAACAGCAGCTCGGTATCGCGGGTCGCGACACTCAGTTGTAAACGGCCGTTGGCCGGTGAAAAGCGCGCGGCGTTTTCCAGGACATTGATCAGCGCCTGTTCGATCAGCGCCGCATGCACGAACAGCAACGGCAGTTCGGCCGGCAGTTCGGTGCTGACCCGCAGCGGCGCCAGCACCACTCGCAGGCGACTCAGCGCGCTGCCAACGATATCGGCCGGCGCCACCCAGTCTCGCGCCAGCTTCAACGAGCCATGGCCGAGACGAGTCATGTCCAGCAGATTCTGAATGTAGCGATCCAGGCGCTCGGCCTCATCCCGCGTGCCTTCGAGCAGTTCGCGACGGTCTTCCAGGGGGATCGCCTCCCCCAGCGCCAGCAGGCTGTCGATGCTGCCGCGCATCGAGGTCAAGGGGGTACGCAGGTCATGGGACACCGAGGCCAGCAGCGCACTGCGCAATTGCTCGGTTTCGCCGTGCAGGCGCGCCGCTTCCAGATCCTCGGCCAACTGTGCCCGGGCCAAGGCCTGGGCCAGGGGCTGGCTCAAGGCACTCAACAGGCGACGACGCTGAGCGTTGAACTCCTCGCCTTCTTTCGGACAAACTCCAAGCAAGCCCAGCGGGCCCTCGTCGACGGATAAGGGCCACCACCACCAGCGCCCGAAAGGCAGGGTTCCAGTGCCCATCCCGGCCGGTTGATCGTGTTGCCAAGCCCAGTCGGCGGCGGCCCGTTCAGACTCGGAAAACTGCAAGGGCCCACCCGTCTCGACCTTCCAGCCACCCTGCCCGTCGCGATTGAGCAGGCACAGCTGCAATTCCTTCCAGCCATTGAGGTGCTGCGCCGCGGCGCTGACCACCGCCTGCCGGTCGGTGGCGGCGGTGAGTTTGCGCGACAGGTCCAGCAGTTCGCTGGTTTCTTCCTGGGTGTCGCGCAATGCCTGCAACTGCCGACGCTGGCGCGCCGCCAGGTTGCCGGTCAGGGCCGCCATCAACAGGAAGAACAGCAGCGTCAACACGTCCTCCTCGCGCTGGATGGCGAAGGAGAACGTCGGCGGAATGAACAGGAAATCGTAGGTCAGGAACGACAACGCCGCGCACACCAGCGCCGGCCCGAGACTGCTGCGCACCGCCACCAGCAGCACTGCGGCGAGGAACACCAGGGAGATGTTCGGCAACGCCAGCACGCTCGCCACCGCCCATGACAGCCCCGAAGCCAGGACCGTCGCCAGGACCGCCAGGGCGTAGTCGAACCAGACCAGCGAACGCTCCACCCGCAGGCGCGGCTGGCCGGGTTCGTCCTCGCTGTCGAGCACGTTGATTTCCAGGCCCTGGGCGTTGCGCAGCAGGCGCGCCGCCAGGCCGCCGCCGAACAAACGGCGGCGCAGGCGTTTGCGTGACTGCCCCACCAGCACCAGGCTGGCGCGCCGCTCCGCGGCATGCTGGATCAGGGTCTTGGCCACTTCGCCGGCCCGCAGCAGGACCACCTCGCCGCCCAGGCGCTCGGCCAGTTGCTGGGCACTTTGCAGGCGCTGGCGAGCTTGCTCGTCAGGCACCCGGCCGTCATCCACATGCACCAGGCTCCAGGGCAGATGCCGCCGCCGGGCGACATGGCTGGCATGACGCACCAGGCGCTCGGCCTGGGCGTCGCCATCGACCCCTACCAGCAAGCGTCCGCGCACCGCCGGCGCGGCCTGCCCGAGCTTGCGATACCCCTGGGCCAGATCGTCGTCGACCTGCGCCGCCGCGGCCTGCATCGCCAGCTCACGCAGCGCGGTGAGGTTGGTCTGGGTGAAGAACGCATCGATCGCCGCCCTGGCCTGCTCCGGCACATACACCTTGCCTTCGCGCAGGCGCTCCAGCAGTTCTCGCGGCGGCAGGTCCACCAGCAGCAACTCGTAGGCTTCCTGCAGCACCCAGTCGGGCAGGGTCTCGCGGACCTGCACCCCGGTAATGCCGCGGACCTGATCGTTGAGGCTTTCCAGATGCTGCACGTTGACCGTCGTGAAGACGTCGATACCGGCCGCCAGCAGTTCCTGAACATCTTGCCAGCGCTTGGCGTGCCGGCTGCCGGGGGCGTTGGTATGGGCCAGTTCATCCACCAATACCAGCTTGGGTTTGGCCTTGAGCAGGCCGTCGAGGTCCATCTCTTCGAGCATGACCCCGCGGTATTCGGAACGCACCAGCGGCTGTTGCGGCAAGCCACCGAGCAAGGCTTCGGTTTCCGCCCGACCATGGGTTTCCACCACCCCGGCCAGGATCTTCACCCCCTGGCGCAATTGCGTGTGCGCCGCCTGCAACATGGCGTAGGTCTTGCCGACGCCCGGGGCGGCGCCAAGGAAGACCTTGAGCCGGCCGCGGCCGTCATGGGACAGATCGGCTAACAGGGCGTCGGCGCGGCCGGAATCACTCATGCATTGTTCTCTCTGGACTCAAATCATCGACATACAAACTTGTAGCAGCTGGCTACAGGGCGAGCTTTTCCAGCGCCCGGTTCAAGGCCAGCACATTCACCACCGGCGGGCCGACCAGAGGCTGCTCGACATGGGCATCCACCAGTTGCTGCAA
>NZ_JACNDE010000017.1:0-123532 GCF_017351415.1 Pseudomonas sp. FW305-25
TAGATGCCGGCATCGCTTTTCGGATCGACCGCATAGGACGCGCCCAGCTCGCGATACTGCGGGTTCATCAGGTTGGCGCAATGGCCCGGGCTGGCCAGCCAGCCATCGACCACCTTGCGCACGCTGTCCTGGCCGGCGGCGATGTTCTCGCCGATCTGTTGGCCGGTATAACCCGCCAGTTCGGCGCGGTCGCCGGGGGTGCGGCCGTCGCGATCCTTATGGTCGAAGAAGTTGTGATTGGCCATGTCCCGGGTATGGTCCTGGGCCGCGCTGGCCAGGGTGGCGCTCCAGGCCAGCGGGGTGGCGGCGGCGAAGATCTGGTTGCCGCACTGGCGCGGTTGCGCGCGGGCGCTGTTGAGGCTTTCCAGAAGCTTCTGGCCTTCCGCCTGCCAGTCGCCGAGGCGTGCGGTGAGCAGCGGCCGGGCGAGGACGATGCGCCATTCCTGGCCGGTGCGGCTGACACCGATATCGACGAACTGCGGGTCCAGCACCACCTGGCAGAAACTTTCCTGCACCGCCTTCATGGCCGCCTGGGCATTGCGCGGTCCGGACAGGCTGATGGCCTGCACATTGACCATCGGGTAGGCACTGCTGGCCAGGGCCTGTTGCAGATTGCCGATGCTATTGGCCGGCAGCACCAGGCGCGGGTCGGCGGCCAACGGCGGCAGTTCCTGGGACACCTGGCCGGCGCAGCGCTGGACCTGGCTACGGTAGCTGTTGATCGATGTCACCAGTTGCGTCTCGTCGCTCGCCACGGCAGCGGTGGCGAAGGCCATGCTCAGCGACAACAGGGCGGGCGCCAACAGGGTCAGCGGCAGAACGGAGGATAGGCAGCGCATGGAGATCTCCCTTGAGCGAATTGCGCCCATGATGCGCGATTTTGCCACGCTCGGCGCAAGGTCTTTTTGCCGAAAACCGGCGCCGTTATCCGTCCTTGCCGCTGCCGGCGCGGCGCCGGTTACGGGCGGACGGCGGCGAACTACACTCAAGTCCAGTCGCTACCAACCGGCAGGCTGGCGGCGGCTTTCCCGTGCCCGGATCGGGCTTTTGGCGAAGGTACGAGCATGCGCCCGACAGCGATTGCCGGCGGTTTTCTGATCCTCCTGTGCGGGGGGCTGGCAATGGCCGCGGGTGAAACAGCGGACCCCGAAGTGGCGCAGGACAAGGCCCAGGTCCTGGAACAGAAAGCCGCGGACCAGCAGCCGGCGCCACGCAGCGAAACCATTACCCCTCCCGAGGCCCAGGCGGTGGACCCGGTGGGCGCCGCGCCGCTGGACGACGCCATTACTTGTCTGGCGCGCTCCATCTACTGGGAAGCCAAGGGCGGGGCCGCCGCCGACATGGAAGCCGTGGCCAGCGTGGTGCTCAACCGGCTCGGCCATGAGGGGTTTCCCGATACGGTGTGCGCGGTGGTCAAGCAGGGCTCGGAGCAACGTGCCTGTCAGTTTTCCTGGTGGTGCGACGGGCGTGCGGATCAGGTGAAGGAAGATGAGCCCTACGTCGCGGCCAAGGAAATCGCGCGCAAGGCGCTCAACCAGCAACTTGCGGACCGCACCCACGGCGCCCTGTATTTCCATGACCGGCGCGTGCGGCCCGATTGGGCCAGGCAATACCGCAAGACCGCCGAGACCGGCAAGTTCCTGTTCTACAAGCCACGAGGCGACAGTGCCCGTTAGCCCGGTTTACCCAGGCCATCTGTAGGAGCGAGCTTGCTCGCGATAGCGTCCGTGCTGACACGCCGCATCGCGAGCAAGCTCGCTCCTACAGGAACTGCGTCAAATACGCGGGCGGAGTATCATGCCGGCCCGCCGCCGACGCCTGCTGTCCCAGGCGTGCCTCAACCTTTGGAGCCCACCGCGCAATGCCGATCATCAGCCACTTCCAGACCCCGTGCCCGGAAGCCGTCAACAGCCAGATCCTGCAAATGGTGGTCGACTACCTGACCGATATCAGCGCGGTAGCGATCCCGCCCAGCAACCTGCTGTACAACATCTACCAGTACGCCATCGGCTTTGAGGTGCATCTGTATCTGCAGGCCCTGGACGGCGCCCGGGGCATCGCCGTGGAGCTGCTGGTGGCCACTGACGAGGACGACCCGCAGCAGGTGTTGGGTTTTGTGCTGTACCTGCCGGTCAAGGACGATCCCGAGGCGTGCGGCGTGGCCTATATGGCGGTGCGCGCCAGCCATCGCCGGCAGGGGATCGCGCGGGCGCTGCTGGCACGGATGCGCGAGCGCTACCCCCATGCCGAACTGACCTGCGCGGCGGGCAAGGTGGCCTGGTTCGAAGCGCTGGGTTTCCAGGTGCTGGGCGTGCGTGGCCCGCAGGTGCTGATGAATACCCGCGATCACGCTACCGACGGTTTGATGGGCCTGCTGGACACGGCGCCGATCTATCGATCCCTGGAGGTGCGGCAGATCCATAGCTATCTGCTGCAAAAGCATGGCAAGCGGGCGATGCTCGATGCCGAAAAACAGCGTGACCGCCACCTCGACCAGATGACCCGCAACGCCCAGGCCCTGGTCCGCGAGCGCCTGGGGCAGGGCTGAGGCCGCTCGGTTTCACCTGTCAGGTTTCAGCCGCCAGACCCCTGGTACCGGGCGGTCAGGCTGCTTGTACTGGTCGGCGGCCATGATCGACGGCGTCAGGGAAATCCCCGTGAGCAGGCAGATGGCCGTGAGCGGCACCTTCTGCTTCTGGAAGGTGTTGGCCAGGTCCTGGACGGCTTCCTTGACGTTGAGGCCGAACTCCTTGATGACCTCGCTCTGATCGAACAGGAATCCGTAGGCCAGCAGTTCCGGGGTGCGCGATTCGTCCTTGGGCACTATGACGATTTTCCAGAAGCGGGTCGGGTAGCGCACCGGGCCCTTGCCGAAGTCCTGTTCCACGCAGGAGGTCTGGTCCAGTACCGGGCCGGCGAAGATGATCGCCTGGCCGCCGCCCGTTTCGATCTGCTCGGCCAGCTCGTTTTCGAAGTAACCCCAGACCCCTTTGCGATTGCGGTATTCGGCACCGTCGGGCGATTCCTGGTTGAACAGCTCGTGCTGCGGCGTGCAGTTGGTCCAGTGGTAGGTGTCGGCGTTGGCGTACTCGGTATCGAGCCCCGGCTGCCCCCAGCAGTTGTCTTCGCGGCGCACGATATGGCCACGATCGAAGTTGCCGGCCGGCCCGTAGATATCGCCGTTGGTGAGCTGGTAGCGGCTCGGCACCCGGCGGTCGAGGCGCCAGCTTTCGCCACCGTACTTCTTGCGCGCGCGGGTATCGCCACGGACCTCGGGCCGGTAGTCGACATTGCAGGCGGTCCACATCGGCATGCGGTAATCCTTGTTCATCACCAGCGAATAGTGGTGGTAGGGCAGGGCCAGCGGCGCCTTGTCATCCAGGCCGGCAAGCGGCACTGGCGGTACGTTGCGGGCCGAGGCGAGGTGTTCGCGGTAGTCGCCGACCCGGTAGAGCTGGGCCAGCCGCATGCCCTCGATAGCGGGCGGCGGGACGGGCACCCCAAGAAAATCCGGGTCGTAGCCTTTGCGGGCGGCGTAGTCGAGGTCGAAGGTCAGGGTCTTTTCCAGCGCCGCGGCTGCCGGAGCCGGCGCGGCAGGCACTGGCTCGGCAGGCGCCAGGTTGAGGATGGGCATGACGCTGGCCGGGCTGTCCGCGGCGTGGCTGACGATGTTGATGGTGGTGGGGCCGGAGATATGAAAGATGTTCTGCGACATATCGGGCGCTCCTGGGCGGTGTGGCGCCGCGGGCAGGGTTTCGTTGGTGCTGAGCACGGCTAGCGGGTCGGGGGTCAGCTCCATGAGCTGGGCCAGCAGCTCGGCCGGCCTGCCACTCAGTTGCAGGGCCTTGAGCGCGCCAATGATGCTGCTGACCCGGGTGCCCTCGTTGGCCACCCAGTCCACCGTGCTTTCCTCGTCCCCTTCGGGGTTCCAGATGCTGTGGTCGGTCTTGAGGATGTTGCCGGCTTCGTCGGTCCTGGGGATGCCGCAGTGGTGCAAGGCGATCAGCTCCCAGTTGTCGCTGAACACCGGGGAGCCGGAAGCGCCTTCGGCGGTGTCGGTTTCGTAATGCAGGAAGCCCTGGTCGAGGATGTCCAGCAGCCGGTTGTGGGTGGTGGCGTACTGGCGCGGGCCGCCATCGGGGTGCTGGATGATGTTCATCGGCCGGCCACGCAGGGTCTTGCCGGTGGCTTCGATCAGGCGGATGCAGCCGTAGTCCGACAACGCCTCGCCGCGTGAGCCCTGCGTGGAGATGGCCACCAGGCAGAAGTCCAGCGCCTCGTCGGCGAAGTAGAACTGGTCCGGCTGCAGGTTGAAGTAGGTGCCTTCGTTGATGCCGCGCTCCTGCCTTTCGTAGAGAAAGTTGGCGGCGCAATCCACGGCATCCACATACCGGGGGAATACATGCTGGTTGGTCAGCAACAGGCTGGGCGAGACCAGGAAACCGGTAGCGAAACCCTCGACCACCGTGCCCGGGCGTGGCGCATTGACCAACCGCGCCACCGGCCTTGCCGCCTGGCGGGCGGCCTCGCTGGGGGCGTAGAAGGTCGGGTCCCAGGTGCCGATCCGGCGTTCCAGCCCGGCCCGGGTCAACAGGGCACGGGCGTTCTCGCGGGCGATCCACTTGGCCAATTGCTGCGGTGAGTCGCCGGCGCCCGGGCCCAGTTCGCGGATGCGCGACTGCGATTCGCTGCGTGCTCCGGCCTGCTGGTTCCAGCGTTGCAGGGCTTTGGCCATGTTGCTTCGGCGGGCAGTGGCAACGGCATCTGGCGTCTTGCTCATGGGCAGCTCCTGGCGAGTACGGGATTCCTTTCAGGCTAGCCATTTGAGCGTAGACAACCAGCGCGCTGGCAGACGGCTGGCGGCATGCCGGCTCGTCGGATCCACCGGCCTTTACGCGCCTTTGCCGGCGCGCTCCTGCAAGCGTTCCAGCAACACCTTGGCCACGCCCTGGGCCGAGCCCGGGTTCTGCCCGGTCACCAGCTCGCGGTCGATCACCACGTTCTCGCTCCATGGCGAGCGGTTGCTGCGGTACAGGCCGCCGGCCTGTTCCAGGGCGGTTTGCGGGTAGAAGCGCATGGCGCCGCCGCCCAGCAGGCCCTTGGCCAATTCCTCTTCCTGGTTGCTGATCACCGTGAACCGGTAGCCGGCGTAGATCCAGCCTGGGGCGCTGGCCTTGCCGCCGCTGGCCAGTTGCCGGGTGAAGTCCTGCGCCTGGGGCAGGGTCGACAGCAGGGCGATCGGGCCGTGGCAGACCAGGGCGGTGGTTTTGTTGTTCTGATGGAAATTGCTCAGCAGCCGGCCCAGCTCGGGGCTGTGCAGCAGGTCCTGCATCGGCGCGTGGCCGCCGGGCACGTACAGCGCATCGAAATGCTCGTAGCCGATCTGCTCGACCCGGGCCAGGCTGATCACCGGCGATTCGCCGGGTGAGGTGATTTTCAACTGGTCGAGCAGCGCCTGGTGCGCCTGCAGCGCGGCGACATCGTTGTTGAAATACATCTTGTCGGTGGACGAGCGGTCCAGGGTCGGGGCCTTGCCCTGCGGGGTGGCGAAGGTCACCGAGTGGCCGGCGTCGAGCAGCTGTTTCACCGGCTGCATCAGTTCGTTGAGGTAGAAGCCGGTGGCAAACACCTTGCCGTCCTTGAGGTCGAGGTGGTCGGCGTCCGAGAGCACCACCAGGACGTTTGCGGCCTGGGCGTTGAAGGTGGCGGCGGTGATGCTCATGGCAAGAGCGAGGGTGCTGAGTGGGCGCATGGCGGTTTCCAAAGTGTGAGGTCAGGGAGCCGGCGGTGGCCGACGGGTGATTCACTGTATTCATGCCTTTGTGGGCGATAAACTCGCGCCACTGGAAATCACTTGTTCCCTGGAGATAAAGGTGAGCCGTCGATTCGATTATCTGGCTGACGTCGAGGTATTCGTCAGCGTGGTGGAAAAGGGCTCGTTGAGCGCCGGTGCGGTGGCCTTGGGCACCACGCCTTCAGTGGTCAGCCGGGCGATTTCCCGGCTGGAGGCGCGCCTGGGCGTGCAGTTGCTACGGCGTACCACCAGGCGCCTGAGCCTGACCGAAGCCGGCCTGTTGTACCTGGAACAGTCGCGGGCGGCGTTCGAGCTGATCGACGGCGCGGAGCGCAGCATCCAGGGCCAGGACGGCGAGCTGAATGGGCGGGTGCGCCTGAGCGTGCCGACCACCTACGGCCATTACCGGCTGCCGGCGCTGCTCGGGGGCTTTTCCCGGCACTACCCGCAGGTGCGCATCGAGCTGAGCATCAGCAACCGCAATGTCGACCTGGTGGCCGAGGGTTACGACCTGGCGATCCGCCTCGGGCCACTGCCCGACAGCGGCCTGGTCGGGCGCAAGCTGGAGGACGCGCCGCTGTGCCTGGTGGCGTCTCCCGACTACCTGCGCCGCGCCGGCACGCCACGGCGCCTGGAGGACCTGGCGGCCCATGCCTGCCTGCCGTTCATCATGCCCAGCAGCGGCCGGGTCGGTGCCTGGCTGCTGCGCGAGCAGGGGCGGGACCTGGAGTGGACGCCCCAGGCGAATATCCAGGTGGCCGACGATGTGCTGGGCATCGTGTCCCTGGCCGAACACGGCATGGGCATTTGCCAGACCTACGAATTCATCGTCCGCGAGCGGATCGCCAGCGGCCGCCTGGTGGAACTGCTGCCGCAGGCGGGCGGACGTTCGCGGTCTTTCTCGGTGATCTACCCGCCGCACCGCCAGCTGTCGGCGGCGGCGCGGGCCCTGATCGATCACCTGACCCAGGCCGTGGCGCAGTGACAGGCCGGCTGGCCATCAGTCCCGCCGTTGCTCGGGAGAAGGATTAAAAAAGCGCCAACTCCCGTGGGGTAGGGGATTTACTGAGAATCAGGCGCTGATTACAATGATAATCATTGCTATTCATGTCTTCCCCTCCCTTGAGTGCACACCTTGAAGTCATCCTGTCCGCGTGCCCGCCGTAAAACCCTGATCAAACGCCTGTTGCCGACACTGTCCTGTTGTCTGGTCGCCAGCCCGCTGTGGGCCCAGGAGGCGGTCGAACTGCCGACCACCGATATCCAGGCCGATCGCCTCAGCCAGGACACCGGCTACACCACCTCGCAAGCCAGCACCGCGAGCAAAAGCAATGTGCCGATCAAGGAGGAGGCGCAGTCGATCAACGTGGTGACCCAGCAGACCCTGGCCGACTATCAGGTGCGCTCGCTGAGCGACGCCATGAAGTTCGTCAGCGGCGTCAGCCAGGGCAACACCCTGGGCGGCTCCCGGGACTCGCTGGTCAAGCGCGGTTTCGGCACCAACGACGACGGCTCGATCCTGCGCGATGGCGTGCGTTCCAACCTGGGGCAGAACTTCAGCGCCACCACCGAGCGGGTCGAAGTGCTCAAGGGCCCGGCGTCGATGCTCTACGGCGCCCTGGAACCCGGCGGCCTGGTGAACATCATCAGCAAGCAGCCGCAGTATTCCCAGAGCACCACCCTCAGCGGCTCGGCCTACAGCGAAGGCGGCGGCAGCATGGCCCTGGACACTACCGGGCCGCTGGGCGATACCGGCCTGGCCTACCGCCTGATCGCCGAGCGCGGCCATGAGGACTACTGGCGCAACTACGGAGTCAACGAGCACACCCTGGTGGCGCCGTCGCTGACCTGGACCGGCGAGCGCGCCAGCCTGACCCTGAACTACGAATACAACGACTACTCCAGCCCCTTCGACCGCGGCACCGTGTTCACCAACGGGCACCCGGCGGACATCGACTACGACAAGCGCCTGGACGAACGCTGGGCGAAAAGCGTGGGCATTCGCGAAGTGGCCAGCGCGCGCTTCGAGTACCAGTTGAGCGACGCCTGGAAAACCCGCGTCACCTACGGCTGGAACAACGACCGCTACAGCCTGTCGATCGCCCAGCCCAACAGCCTGACCGGCAACACCCTGCGCCGGGCCGCCAACGGCGCCCACTACGACGACGAAACCCGCTACGCCAGCTGGGACTTCATCGGCCAGCAGGAGCTGTTCGGCCAGCGCCACGACCTGCTGGTGGGCGTCGACAGCGAGCACTCCGACCAGTACCGCGGCAAGACCTACCGCAACACCGTCCAGGGCGGTTTCAACATTACCGCGCCGGTCTACGGCAATCTGGCCGAGCCGAGCCTGGTCAGCGCCGCCCAGAGCAACCTGCGCAACCAGCTGACTTCGAGCTCGCTGTACTTCAAGGACAACTGGCATTTAAGTGAACAGTGGATCCTGGTCTTCGGTGGTCGCCAGCAGCATTACGACCAGTACAGCGACCAGGGCCTGGGCAAGAGCTACAAGGTCAACCGCGACAGCAACGGCGACACCTTCGTGCCATTCCTCGGCCTGGTGTTCAAGGCCACCGACAGCCTGTCGCTGTACGGCAACTACAGCCGTTCGTTCAAGCCCAACACCGATGTCGACGACGCCGGCAACACCTTCGATCCGGAAGAGGGCCGCAGCTACGAGGTGGGGGCCAAGTACGATCCGCTGCCGGGCCTGAACATCAACCTGGCGCTGTACGACATCGAGAAGAAGAACGTGGTGACCACCACCACGGTCAATGGCGTGAGCCTTTCGGAAGCCGCCGGCAAGGTCGGCTCCCAGGGCGTGGAGCTGGACGTCACCGGGCGCATCGCCGAGCGTTGGGACCTGATCGGCACCTACGCCTACAACCACAGCGAGATCCTCGACGACCCGAGCAATGAAGGCCACCGCCTGGCCAACGCGCCCAAGCACACCGCCAGCCTGTACCTCAGTCATCACCTGAACGTACCTGCGGAATTCGGTGCCTGGCATGCGGGCGGCGGCGCCCGTTATGTCGGCGAGCGCGCGGCCAACAACGCCAACGACTTCTGGCTCAGCAGCTACACCGTGGCCGATGCCTTCGTGCGTTGGGAATCGCCGCTGTTCGGCTACCAGACCAGTTTGCAGTTCAACGTCGACAACCTGTTCGACAAGCAGTACTACCCGTCGTCCACCGGCAGCCAGCTGCAGGTCAACGTCGGCGAGCCACGCACCGCACGCCTGAGCGCCAGCGTGACCTTCTGACAACCCCCGGACCGCTGCGCGTCGCCCTGCGGGGTGGCGCGTCGGCGGCACCCGTTTTGCCGCTGCCTTTATCCCCCCCAATCTCCCGACTTTGCCCCCCTCGCACTCCGACTCCCCGCGGCCTGCCATCACTGCTGCTGGTTCGCAGGCCCTGACCGGAATCCGGACTACAGGTCATTCAGACCGGTCAACGTCAATCTCAGAGTTCTCCAAGTTTCCAGGAACCACCCGATTCGCCAAGTTAGGAGGCCTCGCACAAGGCATAGCCGGTGCGAGGTTTTCTTGGGGGAATGGGGAGCAACATGGATGAGTGGCTACGTCGCCAATAGCCCGAAGGGCTATCGCAACAAGGGGATCGAACCGGTCGACCTGGGGGCCCAGCGCTGGGCGGAGTACAAGGATCTGCCGGCGAAAGCAGAAACCCAACCGCCGACAGCAGGATGCTCCTTTACCAAACCCTGCAAGCTGGCTGACGGGGTTATCAACTACGCCAGCTCCTTCATCCCCACTGAGGCCGTCAAGGAGTACGGCGAGTTTGCGTTGTTGGGTGGGCGTGAAACCGATGCGGTGGGAAACCTCAGTCTGAGGAAGATCAGCGGGAACATCCCGGCGGCATCAGGCAGCTTCATGCTCGGTGCAAATGCGCTGGCGTCTGCTGGAGTATCGTGCGGCGGTCTTTGCCGCTCTGCTGTTGGAGGCGGTGCTGTTACTTCTGGCGTGGTTGCGGGAAGCCTGCTCGGTGTTATCGCCATGCTCGCACCGTCGAGCCTGGGCGATAGCGCCCTGTATACGGAGGAACAGCTCAAGTCGCTCAATGCAGGCCGGACCCGGGTTCGATTGCATATCGAAGAGCAAGCCGATGGCACGCTCAAGGGGTATGGCTACAACACCGAGACACGCCGCGATTGGGAAATGATCCCCGTGGTTCGGTTTCAGATCCGGGACCAGCAGCAGGTGGCCGACCTCGGCGATGGGGTCACCCTGATCTGGACACCGGCGCTCGACCCTTCCGGCACCTCGGGTATCCCACCGTTAGAGGCTGCACCGCAAGCGCCCCCTATCTGGATTTATCCGCCCACCGAGCAGGCGGATACCATCATCGTCAATCCGCTCTATCCGCCGGAGTACCAGGACTTCATCCTGGTGTTCCCGCCAGGTTCAGGGGTACAGCCGCTCTACATTGTGATGAATGTCCGGAAGACTCCCGGAACCGCTTCCGGTGAGGGTGAGGACATACAGGGTGTTTGGTTGATCGGTGCGAATTCGGGGGTAGGGGTGCCGATTCCGAAAGAGGTTGGCGATGCCTTGAGAGGGCGTGATTTTAAGAGCTTTAATGCATTCAGAGCCGCTTTTTGGAAAGCGATTGCAGAGACGGCAATTGTTGAGCAGTTCGTCAAACAAAACATTAGTCGTGTGCGTAGCGGCAGAGCTCCTCGTGCAAGGGAGATAGACAGCGTTGGTGGGAGAATGTCGTATGAGTTACACCACCTCGAAAGAGTGTCCGAGGGTGGTGGCGTGTATGACATTGATAACTTAAGAGTCAACACACCACGAAATCACATTGATCTTCATAGGAAGTGAAAAAGGTTAGCAATGACAGACGATCTCATGAAAAACACGTTCTCTGATTACACAGAGTCCGAGTTCATCAAGCTTTTGGAGGAGCTTCGTAGAGCAGACGAGGAAGATGAAGCAGACGCTCGTGCGGACGTGCTTTTGTTGCACTTCAAGAAAGTCAGCCAGCACCCGGCAGGCTCCGACCTCATCTACTACCCCGAAGAGGGTGCAGATAACTCGCCCGAAGGTGTCACGCAAATTGTAAAAGCATGGCGTGCCGCGCATGGTTTGCCGGGCTTCAAGGCGTGATGTCTTATCTGGTTGAGCACCAAACAGAAACGATAAAAAAGCCCCGCTCATGCGGGGCTTTTTCATGGCCGGGAGCAGGTCAGCCCGGAGGCAGGCTGGCGCGTATGTGGCTGACGCGTTGTTTCAGCTCTTTCCAGGGCGCCTGGCCTGCCAGATCCTGGCGCAGGAAGCGCAGCAGGTCGGCGATCTGCTGGTCGTCGAGGCTGTGGCGGAACGCGGGCATGTAGCCCAGTTCCGGGTTGGCCGGCTGGGCGATGCCTTCGAGGATCACGCGGATCGCGTTGTCGGGGCTGTCGGCGTAGAGGTTGCTGTTGAGGGCCAGGGAAGGGCGCACGCCGGTCAGGGTCGGGCCTTTTTCCTGGGCGTGGCAGGCCATGCAGGCCCCCGAGAACAGGCGGGCGCCGGGGGAGCCCAGCGGCTCGGTGCGTTGCTCGGCCTGGTGGTTCAGGGTGGCGGCGCTGGCTTGCGGGGTGCTGGCCGGCTGCAAGCGGGACAGGTAATGGGCGATGGCCTGCAGGTCGGCGTCCGGCAGTTGCGCCAGGCCTTCGTGGATCACCGGCGCCATCGGGCCGGCGGCGACGCCATGGCGCGGGCTGTAGCCGTGGCGCAGGAAGTCCAGCAGGTCCTGTTCGGTCCAGGCCAGCGGGGCATTGCCGCCGACCAGGGCATGGGCGCTCCAGTCTTCGGCAACGCCGCCGCTCAGGTGGCGCCGGCCGCCGCGTTCGCCAAACAGCGGGTCGCGGGGCGAGTGGCAGGCGCTGCAATGCCCCAGGCCCTCGCTCAGGTAGGCGCCACGGTTCCACTGGGCGCTGCGCCCGGGGTCGTCGGCCATGGCGCCGGGCCTGAGGTAGAGCCAGTTCCAGGCGAGGATGCCCGGGCGGATATTGAAGGGGAAATGCAGGTCGGTCGGCGGTGGCTGGTGGTGGACCGGCGGCTGGCTCATCAGGTAGGCGTAGAGCGCCTTGAGGTCTTCGTCGCGGGTCTTGGTGAAGGCGGTGTAGGGGAGCGCCGGGTACAGGTAACGCCCGCTGCGGTCGATGCCGTGGCGCATGGCGCGCTCGAAGGCCGGATAGGACCAGCTGCCGATCCCCGTCTCGGGATCGGGGGTGATGTTGGTGCTGTATAGGGTGCCGAACGGGATGCGCATGGCCAGGCCGCCCGGTGCGGTATGGCAGACCGCGCAATCGCCCACGGCCGCCAGTTGCTCGCCCCGGGCGACTTGCTCATGGCTGAAGTACTGGGTGTCGTGATTGTCCAGCGGCGCGATGGCAGGCTGCCAGCTGAGAAAGGCGCCTGCGGTGGCAACCAGGCTCAAGGCGGTCAGGCTCCAGCCGGCGATGCTCTTGAATTTGCTCATGGGCGGGCCTCCTGGCCAGGGCGGTCAGTCTCGGGAGCTCGCTGCAAGGCTTGCAACACCCGCTCCGGGGTAAAGGGCACTTGCCGCAGGCGCACGCCGACCGCGTCGAAGATCGCGTTGGCTATGGCCGCCGCGCTGGGTACCGAGGCCGATTCGCCGGCGCCCATGGACGGTTCTTCCGGGCGGTCCAGCAGTTGCACATCGACCTCGGGCAATTCGTCGAAGCGCAGGATCGGATAGCCGCCCCATTCCAGGGAGGTGCTGCCGGAGCGGTCGAAGCTGACGTATTCCTTGAGCACCCGGCTGCACGACTGGACGATATTGCCGTGCACCTGGTGACGCACGCCGGCCGGGTTGACCATGCGCCCGCAGTCGTGGCTGACGAAGATCTTGTCCAGGCGAATCTGCCCGGTGCGCCGGTTGACGCTCAGGTCGCAGACCCACGCGGCCCAGGCGGCGCCGAAGCCGGGGAACTTGCTGTGGAAATACCGGGCATAGGCAAAACCCCGGCCCTTGACCCATTCCTGCGAGGCCGGCGCGGGGTGGCGGTGGGCGCTGCCGTCCTGCCAGCCGGCCTGTTTTTTCAGCGCCTCGATCAGTGCCAGGGCGCGCGGGTCGTCCAGGTAGCGCAGGCGGAAGGCGATTGGGTCCTGCTGGGCGATATAGGCCAGTTCGTCGATCCAGGATTCATGAGCGAAGACATTGGGCAGCGCGGAGACCCCGCGCATCCACGAGGCGCGAACGATCGGCGCGGCGTCCTGGCAGACGATGCGCATCTGTGGGAAGCGGTATTGCGGGATCGCCGTGCGGTCGCCCATCTGCTGGATGTCGGGGCGGTTGGCGACGGTGCCGGTGAGCAACAGCGCCAGGGTGCGGGCGTTGTTCGAGGGGTAGCAGGTCTTCAACTCGTAGGCGGCCACTTCGCGTTTGCCGTCCAGGCCACCGCGGACCTGCATCAGTTGCGCGGTGCCCTTGGGTTCCCAGCCGGCTTCCTGTTCGCGCATCAGTTGCACCCGCACCGGGCGCCCGACCGCCTGGGAGAGCAGGGCGGCGTCGGCGGCCACGTCGTCGGCGCAGTTGCGTCCGTAACAACCGGAGGCCTCCATGCGGTTGACCTGCACCTGTTGCGGCGCGCGCCCCAGCAGCAGGGCGATGTCCTTGCGCAGGTCATGGGGGTTCTGGCTGCCGGTCCAGACCTCGGCGCGCTCGGCGTCGATCATCGCCACCGCGCAGGACGGGCCGATGGAGGCATGCAGGTGGTAGGGCCAGACATAGTCGACATTGAGCGGGCTGTTGAGCGTGCCCAGGCTGCTGTCGATGCCGGGATCGTCACGCAGCACGCGGTCCTGCTTGGGGTGGGCCTGGAGCGTTTCACGCAGGATGTCCGGCCGCAGGTCGGGCAGCGCGTCCCAGGGTTTCCACTGGACCTTGAGCTGGCGCATGGCGTCGATGGCCTGCTCCTCGCGCTCGGTGACGATGCCGACAAAGTCACCGATCACCACCAGTTTGACGATGCCCGGCAAGTGCGCGATGGACGCTGCGTCCACCGCGATCAGTGCGTGGCCCAATGGCGCGCTGGCGTCGGCGCCGGGGTAGGGCGGGCGTACCACGCGGCCGTGGAGCATGCCGTCCAGGCGCAGGTCGTGGACATAGGTCAGCTGGCCGGTGACCTTGGCCGGGATGTCCACGCGCGGGGTGGACTGGCCGACATAGCGACCGGCGCCGACCGCCTTGAGTTCGACGCGTGGGTCCAGGGGCAGGTGCAGGTCTTGCCCGCGGGCCAGTTCGGCGTAGCCCAGGCGTCGTTCGGGGCGCGCGCTGGCGTAGATCTGTCCGTGCTCGACCCGCAACTCGGCAATCGGCTGGTCGAGGATTTCCGCTGCGCCTTCCAGCAGCCACTGGCGCAACTGGGCGGCGGCCTGGCGCAGGGGCAGGGCGCTGACCTGGAGGGTCGCGCTGGCGATGGTCGGGCCCTGGTCCGGGGTCCTGGCGGTGTCGCCGAGAATCATCCGCACCTGTTCGAAATCGACATCCAGTTCGTCGGCGACGATCTGCGCCAGCGCGGTGCGTACCCCGGTGCCGAGGTCGACATGACCGCAGAACGCGGTCACATGGCCGTCGGCGTCCAGGGCGATAAAGCTGTCGACGTGGTCCGGCGTCGGGTCCGCTGGCAATGCGCTCGAGTTAAGAATCTCGGCCGTGGCCAGCAGGGGTTTGGGCAGCAGGGTGCTGATCATGATCAGGCCGCCGGCCTGGAGCAGGCGGCGACGGGTCAACGGCAGGTCGTTCATGGCCGCCCCCGCTCTGCCAGCAGTTGGCGGGCTCGTGCCGCGGCTTGCAGGATCTCGAAGTGCGCGCCGCAGCGGCAGAGGTTGTAGGCCAGCTCGTTCTTGATTCGTTGCTCGTCGGCCTCGGGTTCGCGCTCGAACAGCGCCACCAGGGTCATGATCATGCCGTTGCTGCAATAGCCGCATTGCGCGGCCTGTTCATCGATAAACGCCTGTTGCACCGGGTGCGGGCGCTCTTCCTGCACCAGGCCTTCCAGGGTGGTGACGTGCTTGCCTTGCACGCTGGACAGCGGCAGGGTGCAGGAGCGGGCGGCGACACCGTCCACCAGCACCGTGCAGGCGCCGCATTGGCCCAGGCCGCAGCCGTACTTGGGGCCATTGAGGCCGAAGTCGTTGCGCAGGGCATACAGCAATGGGGTGTTTGGCGGCAGCTGATCCAGTAAAAGGCGGCGGCCGTTGAGGGTAAAAGTCATGGCAGCTGGGGTCCTGTGGGTGAGTGGCGTGGCGCGTTGAGAACGCGGCAGCGGTCAGGGCAGGTGTGAGCCGGCAACGTGTCCCGATCAGAGACTGGACAACCAGGTTGCGCTCAGGTGCTGGGCAGATTTGCGGGGGCGAAGCATGCGGGGTTTGAGCTGGTCGATAAATAAGACGATTCTGGTTTTTTGTAGGCCAAAGCCAGGGGGGATTCGGTTTTATCTGATCCGATACCTTAGAAAAATGATGGCTAGTAGCCATAATTGTCGCTTGTGACAGCCTTGGTCACGGCGTAGGATGCGCGCCCTGATCAGCCTGGCTGAACCGTTTTACCCGAATGCGACATGGATTGTTATGACTCACTCCCCCCGTTTTTTCTCGCCGTTGCTCATCCTGGCACTGGCGACGATGCCGGCTTTCGCCGATCCCGGTGCCCAGCGTGCCGAGCTGCTGCAGGTTTACCGCCAGGCCGTCGAGCATGACGCCCAGCTGTCCGCGGCGCGCCACGAGTACCAGGCCCAGCGCGAAAGCGTCCCCCAGGCCCGGGCCGGTTTGCTCCCCACACTCAATGCCGGCAGCACCGTGGAGTCGGTGCGCCTGGAGCGGGATGAGCCCGGTTTGACCCGCACGCGCAGCACCAGGGTATTCCAGGCCAATCTCAACCAGCCGCTGTTTCGTGCCGATCGCTGGTTTCAACTGGAAGCCGCCCATGCCAGCACCGCCCAGGCCGAGCTTGAATTGAGCGCGAAGGAGCAGGGGCTGGTGCTGACCACGGCCCAGGCCTATTTCGAAACCTTGCGCGCCCTGGACCTGCTCGCCGCCTCCAAGGCCGAGGAAGCGGCGCTCAAGCGCCAGCAGCAACAGGCCCAGGCCCGCCTGGAAAACGGTGCATCGAGCATCACCGATGTGCTCGACGCCCAGGCCGCCCATGACAACGCCGGGGCCAATCGCAAACTCGCCGAGCGCAAGGTCGACGATGCCTTCGAGGCCTTGTCCCGCCTGACCCGCCAGGACTATTCGACGATCGAGGGCATTCAGCATCAGCTGCCGGTGGAACTGCCGGTGCCCAACGATGCCAACGAATGGGTCAGCCGCGCGGTGCGCCAGAACCTGGCGTTGCAGGCCAGCAGCTATGCGGTGCTGGCCGCCGAACAGACCAACCGCCAGCGCAAGGCCGGTTATGCGCCGACCGTCGATGCGGTGGCGTCCTGGCGCAAAGGTGAAAACGACAGCTTCGGCTACAGCAACCCCACCGATTTCGGACGCGATGGCTATCGGGGCAATGTCACGCAAAGCAGCATCGGCCTGGAGCTGAATATTCCGTTGTACTCCGGCGGCATGACCCGCTCGCAGGTACGCGAGGCGACCGAGCGGCTGGCCCAGAGTGAAGACGAGCGCGAGGACCGTCGCCGTGAAGTGGTGCAGAACACGCGCAATTTCTACCGCGCGGTGAATTCCGATATCGAGCAGGTCATTGCCCGGCGGCAGACGATTCGTTCCGGCCAGGCCTCGGTCAAGGCCAACCAGGTAGGGCGGGACCTGGGCTCGCGTAACACCGCGGATGTGCTCAATGCCCAGCGTCAGCTGTACAACGCGGTACGGGAGTACAACAACGCGCGCTACGACTACATCATCGACACCCTCAAGCTCAAGCAGGCGGCGGGAACCCTGAGCCCGAAGGACCTGAGCGACCTGGCGATGTACCTGACGAAAGACTACGACGCCGATCGGGATTTCCTGCCACCGCAGGAGCGCAAGGCGCTCTGACGGGCGACTCATACAGCTGAGTGAAATAAATCTCAATCAATGATGTCGTATTGATACTAATTGTTTCTTGTTTGATATAACATCTTGAAATATTAGGACTTTACGGCCGCAACGCGGCATGCATGGAAGCTTATGAGCGAACAAGGAAGGGGCGCCGAGTCGCCCACGCCAGACACTGGCCTGGTCTGTCTGGTGATGCTGGCCCGGTTTCATTCGGTGGCGGCGTCCGCCGAGCAACTGGCCCACGAATTCGCTCCAGAGAACCAGCCGTTCACCCAGCGCGAACTGCTGCTCGCCGCCCGCAAGCTGGGGCTCAGGGCCAAGTCGGTCAGCACTTCCATCGCGCGCCTGGAGCGCACGCCATTGCCGGCGATCGCGGCCGATGGCGACGGCACATTCTTCATCATCGCCAAGCTGGATCAGGGCCAGGCGCTGATCCAGGACCCGCGTGCGGATCGGCCTGAGGTGATCTCCTTCGAAACCCTGGCCGCGCGCTGGACCGGCAAGCTGGTGCTGCTGCGCTCCGAAGCCGGGTTGCCGGGGGAAACCTCGCGGTTCGACTTCACCTGGTTCATTCCCGCCATCGTCAAATACCGCAAGTTGCTGGGCGAAGTGCTGCTGGTGTCCTTTGCCCTGCAGCTGTTTGCCCTGGTGACGCCATTGTTTTTCCAGGTGGTGATGGACAAGGTGCTGGTGCACCACGGGCTGACCACCCTGGATGTCATCGCCGCCGGGTTGCTCGGCATCATGCTGTTCGAGTCGGCCTTGAGCGGTTTGCGCAGCTACGTGTTCGCCCATACCGCCAGCCGTATCGATGTGGAGCTGGGCTCGCGCCTGTTCCGCCATCTGATCAACCTGCCGCTGGCGTATTTCCAGGCGCGCCGGGTCGGCGATTCGGTGGCCAGGGTGCGTGAGCTGGAGAACATCCGCAGCTTCCTGACCGGCAACGCCATTACCTTGTTGCTGGACGTGCTGTTCTCGCTGGTGTTCATCCTGGTGATGTTCTACTACAGCGGCTGGCTGACCCTGGTGGTGCTGTTGTCGCTGCCGCTGTACGTGCTGGTCTCGCTGTTTGTCACCCCGCTGCTGCGCGCCCGCCTGCAGGACAGTTTCACCCGCGGCGCGGAGAACCAGGCGTTCCTGGTGGAGACGGTGAACGGCATCGACACGGTGAAATCCATGGCCGTCGAGCCCCAGGCGATTCGCAAGTGGGACAACCAGATGGCGGCTTATGTCGCGGCCGGGTTCAAGACCCAGACCTTGTCCACCATCGCCAACGAGAGCGTGTCGCTGATCGGCAAGCTGGTCACGGTGGCGACCCTCTGGCTGGGCGCGCGGCTGGTGATCGACGGACAGCTTTCGGTGGGCGAACTGATCGCCTTCAACATGCTGGCCGGCCGGGTCAGCGGCCCGATCATGCGCCTGGCGCAGTTGTGGACCAGCTTCCAGCAGACCGGCGTTTCCGTGCAGCGCCTGGGCGATATCCTCAACACCCGTACCGAGCTTTCCCAGGCCACCCGCAGCGCCTTGCCGCCGCTCAGGGGGCAGATCGAGTTCGACCAGGTGCATTTCCGTTATCGCGCCGACGGCTCGGAGATCCTGCGTGGGATCAACCTGCAGATCGCCGCCGGCGAGGTGATTGGCGTGGTGGGGCGTTCCGGCTCGGGCAAAAGCACGCTGACCCGCCTGCTCCAGCGCTTGTACGTGCCCGAGCGTGGGCGGGTGCTGGTGGATGGCATGGACCTGGCGCTGGCGGACGTGTCCTCGCTGCGCCGGCAGATCGGCGTGGTGTTGCAGGACAACATGCTGTTCAACCGCAGCATCCGCGAAAACATCGCCCTGAGCGATCCGGGCGCGCCGCTGGAAACGGTAATGCATGCCGCCAGCATGGCCGGGGCCCACGAATTCATCCTGGAGTTGCCCGAAGGCTACGACACCATGGTCGGGGAACATGGCACCTCGCTGTCCGGCGGCCAGCGGCAACGCATCGCCATCGCCCGGGCCTTGATCGGCAACCCACGGATCCTGATTTTCGACGAGGCCACCAGCGCGCTGGACTACGAGTCCGAACGGATCATCCAGCAGAACATGCAAAGCATCTGCGCCGGGCGCACGGTGATCATCATCGCTCACCGGTTGTCGGCGGTACGCGACGCCAATCGCATCCTGGTGGTCGACCGCGGGCAGATCGTCGAGCAGGGCAACCATGCCGAACTGCTGGCGCACCAGGCCGGCCACTATTCGCGCCTGCACCGCATGCAGCAGGGCTGAACACCGCCCGATTCACAGGTTATTTGTTCGGCCAACGCCCTCGCCGCAGGGGGCGGGGCTGGATGCCATCCGGATTCAAGGACCGATTGCCCATGAGCGCCACTCCTTCGTTATTGCAGCGCTACCGCGACGCCTGGCAGCACGCCTGGCGCCAGCGCAAAAGCATGGACAGCGTGCAGCGCCTGCCCCATGAGGCGCAGTTTTTGCCCGCCGCCCTGGAGTTGCAGGACACCCCCGTGCACCCGGCGCCGCGGATCTTTATCTGGAGCATCCTCGGCTTTGCCGTGCTGGCCTTGCTGTGGGCCTTTATCGGCAAGATCGAAGTGGTGGCGGTGGCGCCGGGCAAGATCGTGCCCAATGGCAAGACCAAGCTGATTCAGTCCAGCGAAACGGCGGTGGTCAGGGCGATCCATGTCAGTGACGGCCAGGCGGTGAAAGTCGGCGAGCTGCTGGTGGAGCTCGACCCGACGGCGGCGGATGCCGACGTCAGGCGGATCCAGAGCGAGTTGTTGGCGGCCCGCGTCGACAGCGCCCGTGGCGCGGCCATGCTCGATGCGATCAACCAGCAACAGCCGCCGGCCTCGCTGCTCGGCCCGCTTGCCAACGCCGGCGCCAACGCCAACCCGGAGCAGGTGCAGAGCGCCCAGCGCTGGTTGCAGGGGCAGTACCAGGAGTACCGCAGCAACCTGGAACTGGTGGACGCGGAAATCCTCCAGCGCAGCGCCGAAATCCAGTCGGCCCAGGCCCAGGTGGCCAGCCTGCGGCAAACGGTGCCGATCGCCACGCAATTGGCCGAGGACTACCGGCGGCTGCTGGAGCAACAGTACGTGGCGCGCCATGAGTACCTGGAAAAGGAGCAGGCGCGTCTCGACCTGCTGCGCCAGCTGAGCGTGCAGCAGGCCAGTGTCTTGCAGTCCAGCGCCGCCCAGGCTGAAGCGCGGCGCCGGCGCGAAGGCGTGGTGGCGCAGAACCGCCGGGCCATGCTCGACCTGCAACAGGAAGCCAATCAGAAAGCCGCGAGCCTGGTCCAGGAACTGGCCAAGGCCCGTTACCAGGAAACCCTGACCAGCCTCAAGGCCCCGGTGGACGGCACCGTGCAACAACTGGCGATCCACACCGTCGGCGGCGTGGTCACCCCGGCCCAGCCGCTGATGGTCATAGTACCAGCGGACCAGCCGGTCGAGGTCGAAGCGATGCTGGAAAACAAAGACGTGGGCTTCGTCCGCGCCGGCCAGCCGGTCACGGTGAAAGTGGAAACCTTCACCTTCACCAAGTACGGCACCGTCGACGGCGAAGTACTGAATGTCTCGAACGACGCCATCGAAGATGAGAAGCGCGGGCCGATCTACAGCAGCCGCATTCGCCTGAAGTCCGACCACCTGATGGTCAATGGCCAGCGCGTGGCGCTGTCGCCGGGCATGTCGATCACCGCGGAAGTGAAGACCGACCAGCGCCGGGTGATCGACTACTTCCTGAGCCCCTTGCAACAGCATGTGGATGAGAGTCTGCGCGAGCGCTAGGACGGTTGAAGTGAAGTTCCCGGCGTATCGCCAGGCATCAATGATTTTTTCAGTGTGTGGGGAATAACCGGTATGGCCAGATCCGTAAGCCGAGGTCTGTATTGGCTGGGTGCGGGAGCGGCAGTCGTGCTGCTTCTGTACTCCTTGCTGCCAACCACGCAAGACAGACCCTATATGAAACTTCATTCAACGGGGGAGGGCAGTGTTTTTACCGGGTGTGAGTTTTCATCCATCAAGCACGACGTGCCTGCCTTTCGATTCTCCATGAGTCCGCAGGCCTGTCGCCTGGTGCGTTATGACGGCAGCAGCGGCATCGAATTCACCCTCGAGTATCCAACGGCAGAGGTGGTCAGCGACGACGCCAAGGGCAGCCGTTACCCGATAGCCTTGTTTATCCAACGTATCTCCATGGAAGGCTTCGACGCCGACAGGCACCTGCGCGGCAAGCATCCCGTGGCGCTGGCGGACGGGGTCGAGGGTTATGAGGTCGGTGGTTTCCAGGAGCGCAAGTTCACAGGGAAAGATGGTGTCTCGGTGTATGTCTCGGACTATGTGGCGACGGTCCGGGCGAACCGCCTGTATGGCAGCGGATTATGGGTTTTCTACCAATACCCAAAGGAACTTACGGATGTAAGGGTCGTGGACGATTTTGTTCTCGGTGCCCTCGGTAAGGTATTGGCTGGATAAGGAGGTGGTGTGTGGAATTGATCGCATTTAATGACGACCAGCTACAAGGGCCTTCGCGTTTTTTGGATAAAAATATTATTCGGTTGGCAAGGTTCTTAATGTTGCTTCAAGGGTCGAGGTCTGGCTCAAGTTCTTGATTTTTTTCAGTTGTATCTGGCTGTCGGCATGCTCCGCACCGGTATGGGTGGTCAAGCCCATTGATATTTCACAGGCCGAACAAAGAGTCACAGCAGACTTTGTAGTCAGCAAGTCGGCTGACTATAGATTCGCTTTGCTGTTTATTCAGGGAAACACCCTGGCTGAAATAATCAGCCGGGAAGAAATCTGGGGCACCAGCCACAAGGAAGGTGTCGCGATTCCTGTGCATCTTCGGGTCTTGAAAGATGGAACACCGGTGTTTGACGAGGACATAGTGACCACAGGGATTTACTGGGGGCAGACGTTTGATTATCAGGGGCAGCGAATCAACACGACGGTGCGCTTGATCAAGACATTGGAATTGTCACCTGGGAGATATTCGGTTGAAGTCGGCACTCTTGGGGAAGTACAGGCATTTCGCAGTATTGAGAGCTACGTAGAGTTTAGTTATTACAATCCCAAGCATTGAATCGTTTTTGTAAGTTGGTAACGCACTGAAGGGACAGATTTGTTTTTAGGTGAATCCAGCTCTGAAAAATAAATCTATCCCCATTGACTAATTATTAAGGGATCAGGAGATGTTATCGATAATCCACGTTCAACGCAGTTTGCTGATCGCTGTAATCCTGTTGTTTTCTGCTTCGGTTACTGCGTCCTGCAGGTTTGAGGGGGGAAGGGATGGTCGTCACTCATATGAGCTGAATCTTCCTGAGTCCGAATGTCGCTGGGTGGACAATGGGGGCGGTGAAGTCATGACGCTTTCAATCGAGTACCCCAGCATGAAAGTCGTAAAGCCGCGAGTAGGGAACTCAGTTATCACGATTCGAATGTTCCCGATTTTACGACCATCTTTTCGGGAAGGGGCATTTTTAGACGGGGTGAAACCGTTCAAGGTTGTTGAGGGAGTCGAATTCTACGACTACGGGGGATTTATTACCCGCACATTTGACGGAGGTGAAGGCGAGACTGTATTTGCCACTGATCATGAGCGCTTCTGGCTGGCTAAGCGTTTGTTTAAAGATTTGCGGGTGTCTTATCAGTATGCGCGTAACTATGAAGACATAAAGTTTATGGACAGGTTTGTAATGAGTTTTCTTGAGCAGGTAATAGTTAGGTAAGGGTTTAGGGATGAATGTTGTTAACTTTAGTTCGGATGAGCTGGTAAAATTGCAGCAATTGCAGCAGCAGAAAAATTATCCTGCTGTGTACGGATATATGCATGAGATTGTGACTCGAGAGATAAAGAGTTCGCAGGATCCCACAGCCCTTGCGGAAATGAAGTCCATTGCCACATGGCTGGATGCAGCTAAGTCGATCAACTCGAACGACCGAACCTTTCAAAGCGATGTGGTTCGCGGCTCCATGAAATTTGCAGTGGCGACGACAGGGCGACTCTTAACGGATGCCGACTTCCAAAAGGCCTCGGACGGATTGGCACTTGAAGTGTCTGCGCATGTGCTGAGTGCCAAAGGAATGCCGCCGATCCAGCAGATTATTAACGCAGACGTCAATTCAGCTGTGCAGGGGCTGGATCTGAACCGCTGGAACTGGGCGGGGACTATTGGCGACGTTCTTTGGCCAATGTTTGGCGGGCTGGGGCATGATTATGTGCAGATAACCGGCGACTCCAAGGCCGAATACAGCAAGCATCTTGTTATCGCTGTTCTGCAGAACTCTGCAGGTATCAACCGGTTTCTGGATAGGGATACGCCACTCGATTCTTATCCGAAATGGAAGTTTGCCCGCGAAATGGGCAAGTTGCTTCCAGATGTTCTTTACCGTCTTTTTGAGGGGACGGGGGACGCGTCTGTCAGTGTGCCTGTAAATCCGACACCTACAGACCTGATTCATATTGATATCAACCCATCCCCCCAACCCCAACAGCACATCCAGGGCGAAAGCAAAGCCCAGCAGGACGTCGCCAACGGTTATATCCAGAACGCCGCGACGCACAATATCTTTGCCGTTGGCGGCATTCTCAACAAAACCGACTTCACCTCGACCCAGATGGCCAGCCTGGCCTCGGGCGGTATTCGTCCCGGTGAGATGCAGCTCGACCTCAACGCCCGGCCTAACACCTACCTGTCGAATTTCTACCAGACTCCGGACAGCACCAAGCCGGACTTCAGCCTGCGCAATGCCGTGACCCTGAACGGTCTGTCGGCCATGACCACCTTCAACACCTACGTCGATCCGCTGCTGCTGGACCTGACCGGCAACGGCGTGCACATGACCGACATCCGTGACGGCGTGCTGTTCGACACCGACCACAGCGGCACGCTCAAACGCAGCGGCTGGGCCGATCGCAGCACCGGCATGCTGGTGATCGACGATGGCAGCGGCCAGATCAAGGACGTCAGCCAGATGTTCTCCGAGTACTACGGCGGCAAGGCCGGCGTGAACGGCGCGGCGGGCGAGGCGAAGTTCAAGGACGGGTTCGCCGCCCTGGCCAGCGAGGATGGCAACAAGGATGGCGTGATCGATCAGCGCGATCCGATCTGGAGCAAGCTGCGGGTCTGGGTCGACGGCACCCATGACGCGAAAGTCGATGCCGGCGAACTCAAGACCCTGGCCGAGCTGGGCATCACCCAGATCAACGTGCGGGCTGCGGCGTCCACTCAAACCGAAGTGCGGGACGGCAATCGGGTGCTCGCCACCGGTTCCTTCACCATCAATGGCAAGAGCCAGGAAGCGCTGGCGGTGGATTTCCTCGGTGATCCGGTCAGCAATACCCTGAGCACCCAGGGCGCGGGCACCAAGGTGACCTCGACCAGCAACGGCATCACCACCACCGCCTATGCCAGCCAGAGCACCACGGGTGAAACCCTGGACGCGGCGCAGCTGGGCGTGGGCAACCTGTACGGCGGCAGCGGCAACGACACGCTGATTGCCGCGCCGGCCGGCGGCTGGCTGGTGGGTGGCGGCGGCAGCAACACCTATGTCGGCGGCAAGGGCGACGACGTGTTTGTGGTCAGCGCCTCGGACGACATGAAGAACCTCCACGGCAACGGCGGCCACGATACGGCGATCGTCGTCGGCGACAAAGGCGTGGTATTGAACATGGCCCAGGCCGGCCTGACCATCGCCCAGGGTGGCAGCGGCGACGACACCCTGATCAGCGGCGGCAGCGGCAGCGCCTTCATCAAGGGCGGCTCCGGCAATTCGACCCTGGTGGGCGGTGGCGGCAGCGACGTGCTGGTCGGCGGCAGCGGCCACAACACCATTATCGGCGGCAGCGGCAAGGCGGTGATCTACGCCGGGCCCCAGGGCGACGTGATCTACGCCGCCGAAGGCGGCAGCATCATTCACGCCGGTGGCGGCGCCGACCGGATTTTCGGTGGCGCGGGCAATGACGTGATCGAAGTCGGCCACGGCAACGCAACCATCGACGGCGACGGCGGGATCAACCTGGTGACCCTGCACGGCAACCATGGCGACTACCGCATCACCCGCACCGCCAGCGGCTATGAAGTGGCCGACAAGGTCGCCGGGCGCGACGGTACGGTGACCCTGAAAAATATCCAGAAGCTGAATTTCTCGGATATCTCGGCGGTCGATCTGCAGACCCCCAACGCCATGCCGGTGGCCGATGTGCTGAGCCTCGACCAGGACGGCAAGGCCTTCAACCGGACCCAGCCTCACCTGATTGCCGCGCAGAGCCTGCTGGCCAACGATCAACACCTCAACAGCCAGGGCGCGCTGCGCATCGCCAACGTCGGCGACGCGGTTGGCGGCTCTGTCAGCCTCACGGCCCAGGGCGACGTGCTCTTCACTCCGGATGCCCGCTACACCGGTCTGCTCAGCTTCAAGTACGGCGTGGTCGATGCCGCCGGCAACCTGTCGGCTTCGGTGGTGGACCTGAGCAGCGGGCAGACCGCGCCGATGCGCGCCGGGGTGACCTTGCTGACGCCGGAAGTGCCGCTGGACCCGTTGGCGGCCCAGGAGTGGTACCTCAGCGATACCAATGTGCTGCCGGTCTGGCAGGACTACACCGGCAAGGGCGTGCGTATCGGCCAGTTCGAGCCGGGCGGCCAGTTCGCTACCGCGCCCGAGATCTTCGACATCGCCCATCCGGACCTGGCCGCCAACGTCGACCAGGCCTGGCTGCAGACCCAACAGAGCAACGGCAGCTTGCCGGGCCTGGTGTCCAACCATGCCACGATGGTGGCGGGGGTGATGGTCGCGGCCAAGAATGGCACGGGCGGGGTAGGGGTGGCCTACGGCGCGACGCTGGGCGGCTATTACCTGGCCAACAGCGGCGCCGACCTCGCCGGGCTGGGGCACATGGTCAGCTTCGACATTGCCAACAACAGCTGGGGCTTCACCAACGATTTCGCCCTCAGCAGCTTCCAGGACGGCTTCGTCAACACCGCCACGGCGCTGAGCATGAATGCCCAGTACGCCGCGAGTAACGGTCGCGGTGGCCTGGGCACGATCATTGTCGCGGCCGGCGGCAACAGCCGCGCGACCGGCGGCAATGCCCAGGGCTCCTTGACCAACAACAACCGCTTCTCGGTGGAAGTCGGCGCGATCAATGCCCAGGGCGACTTGTCGACCCTGCAGATCGGCTCCTCGCCGTTCTCCAACCCGGGCGCCAGCCTGCTGGTGTCGGCGCCGGGCAGCAACGTGGTGTCCACCAGCCATATGCTGGAAACCGACCGTGGCTCGACCTTCGGCAACGACTACACCAGCATGCAGGGCACTAGTTTTGCCGCGCCTATCGTCTCCGGCATCGTCGCGCTGATGCTCGAGGCCAACCCGAACCTGGGCTACCGCGACGTGCAGCAGATCCTTGCGCTCTCGGCGCGCCAGATCAACGACCCGTCCACGCAGTGGAGCGACAACGCCGCCCACCACTGGAACGGCGGCGGCATGCATACCAGCAACGACTACGGCTTCGGCGAAGTCGATGCGCGGGCCGCGGTGCGCTTGGCCGAAGCCTGGATGACCCAGAGCACCGGGGCCAACGAGTATGTCTACAGCGCCTCCAGCGGCGCCCTGGGCAAGAACCTGGCGGCGGGGGGCACGCTGAGCTCGTCCATCGCCATGAATGCCGGCCTCAATGTGGAGCATGTCGAGATCGATTTCGACGCCCAGGTGGGCCGCCTTGGCGACCTGACGCTCAAGCTGATCTCGCCCGACGGTACCCAGAGCGTCCTGCTCAACCGCCAGGGCAAGGTGCCGGACGGCATGCCGGGGGCGAGCGCCACGGACCTTGGCAGCACGCAGTCGGGAGCGTTCAGATACACCTTCATGACGACCCATGACTTCGGCGAGCGCTCGGCGGGCAACTGGACCTTGCAGGTGAGCGATTCGGCTTCCGGCCTGCCGGTCACGCTCAATGCCTGGTCGCTGCGTTTGTACGGCAGCAAGAGCACCCCGGACGACACCTACTTCTACACCGACGAATACCTCAAGTCGGTGGTCGGGCATGCCAACCGTGGCGTCCTGGACGACGCGGTCAACGGTGTCGCGGGCGGGCGCAATACCCTCAACGCGGCGGCGGTGTCGGGGGATAGCTCGATCAACCTGCTGACCGGTGTCGCCAGCCTCGGCGGCGCGGCGTTGACGGTGAAAAATCCGCCGAGCATTCAGAACATCGTCACCGGCGACGGCAACGATGTGCTGGTGGCTGGCAATGCCGATGCCTTGCTCGACGGCGGGCGTGGCAACAACAGCCTGACGGGGGGCGCGGGCAAGGACTTCTTTGTGGTCCATCGCCGCGATGGCGGCAGCGATGTCATCAACCACTTCGAGGCCGCCCGTGGCGAGATCATCGACCTGGTGGGTTTTGCCGGGAAGAAGTTCACCGACCTGGTGCTCAGCCAGCAAGGCGCGGACGTCAAGATCGACCTGGCCAAGGGCCAGAGCATTGTCCTGAAGAACCAGTCGCTGGCCGGGATCGGCGCGGCGAACTTCAAGTTCCAGGACACCTTTGTCGCCCCGACGGCCTACGTCAACAGCGATGCCTCGGCGGTCCAGCCGCAGGAAGGCCTGGGCACGGTGCTGCTCAACGGCGGCGGCAAGGGCGTGATGTACAGCAGCGACGCCCAGGGCAAGATGGTGGCTTCGCTGAGCGGCACTATCTACAGCCATGACAGCGCGACTTCGGATGTGTTCGTGGTGGCGGCCCAGTCGGGTGTCAAGGACTACAACAACGCCTTGCGCGGCTTCCGTCATGGCATCGACAAGATCGACCTGCGCCAGACCGGGGTGACCGATTTCAGCCAGCTGACCCTCGAGCACAAGAATCGCGCGACCCTTAACGGCCTGACGCAGATTCACGGGGTGTATGTGACGCGTACCGGCGCCCAGGGCGCCGACTCCAACGTCAACCTGCTGTACCTGGATGCACTGGATGTGGCGCAGGTCAGCGCCTCGGACTTCATCTTCGCCGAGCCTGCGCCGCAGGTGGTGGCGCCAGTCGGCCCGGTGGTGGCTCCGGTGGAACAGCCGACGGTGACTGTACCGGGTACGCTGACGCCGATTGTCGAGCGTCCTGGTGTCGACAAGCCTGTCGTGGTGCCGCCGCTGCCGCCTGTCGATCTGCATCCGACCGTCAGCGTTCCAGTGGTCGATCCGGTGCTGCAACCTTCGGTGACGATCCCGGACATCACCCTGCCGGAACACAAGACGATCGAGCAGATCCTCGCCGAACGCGGTGTCGACCTGAATCCGAAAGTGCCGGAACACAAGACCGTCGAGCAGATCCTGGCCGAGCGTGGCGGCAACCAGGGGCCGACGGTTCCCGAGCACAAGACCATCGAGCAGATTCTCGCCGAGCGTGGCGTCGGTTCGTTGCAGCCTTCAAAGCTGCCGGATATCGGCCCGGTCGGCCGCGATCAAGGGGGACGCACGCCGGTGGATGTGCCGAGCCCGCGGCCGATCGTGATTCCCGATATCCCGGTGGTCGATACCAGCCACCGCGACCTGGATATTCCGAGTCGTCCGCGGGTCACCGTGCCCGATATCCCGACGGCGTCGAACCCGTGGCTCAAGTTCGATGACCCGGTGCCATCGGTGACTGACACCGAGGATTTCTCGTACGCTTCGATCCGCGACAGAATCCGTTCGCGTCCAACGCCCACCACCGTGGACCCGGTGACCAGCTCGTCGCGCGACCCGCTCACGCTGAGCCCGTTGCCGAGCGTCGATCCCGCGCCCGTGGCCAGCGATCCCAATACCATGACGGTCAAGGGGTTCTTCGCCAATGTCACCCTGGGCGACGAGAGCAAGACCATCAACGTCGAGGCGTCGAGCGCCAAGCTGGTGGCCGGCAACGGTGATAACAAGGTCAACGTGACGGGCAGCCGCGCCGAGATCACCCTGGGCAACGGCAACAACGTGATCGCCGGCGACATCAACAAGCTCACGGTCGGCCATGGCAACAACAGCATCACCGACAGCGGCTCCTTCGCCACGGTGAAGTTGGGCGATGGCAACAACAAGGTGCTGGTCAGCGGCAGCATGCCCACCGTGGAAGTCGGGCACGGGGTCAACGACCTCGAGTTCAGCGGCAGCATGGGCCAACTGGTGTTCGGCCAGGACATCAGCCCCGAGCGCCTGTGGTTCCAGCATGAAGGGCAGGACCTGCAGATCTCGGTGATCGGCAGCCAGCAGGAAGTCACGCTGCACAACTGGTACGCCGCGACCCCCGAGCGTCCACGGGACATCATGACCGGCGACCGTCACCGGTTGCTGGAGCGCAATGTGGAAAACCTGGTCCAGGCCATGGCGGCGTTCGCGCCGGCAGCACCGGCGACCATGACCTTCGGCGCTGCCGAGCAACAGGCCTTGCAGCCTGTGCTGGCGGCCAACTGGACGTGACCGCGTAACGTGACTCACTAACAGGGCCCGCGATGGAGATCGCGGGCCCTTTTTTGTTTTTGGTTGGGAATGGGCGGGTAGGTAAGCCGTCATTAATCCCTGGATACAAACAGGCGCCGTTTGCAACGAGGCGCCTTTTTTCGGCCTACGCTTCCAGGGCGGTCGTGCGTAGGGCGCATTCGTGCGCGCCGGGTTCCTGCTGCACCGGTCTACCAACCTGCATACGGCCACCTTCTTTTCGTTTGGTCGCGAGGGTGACGTCCCCGTTTCTCGCAACCGCCCGGGAAAGCTGTTCCGAGTGAACCCCAACCTGAGTACCGAAGAAGCATTGAGCAACGCTTGCGAAATCCTCGAGTCGCCAGCAAGCGCCACTTATCAATCTACCGAAGACATGCCCGCGACCAGCCACAAGGTGGTATTGGCAGGCGTGCGCTTGATTGAGATGGCGCAGGTGCTGGTGGAGGCGGTGTTGGAGTGGGAGGAGGGGAGAAGTTGTAGGTAGTCGTGAAAGAGCCCCGCGGATATGGAGCTCTTTTTTGTTCGTGGTCAGACAATGGCATAGCCTCCGTTTTCTTTTTGTAAATGAGATGGAGCTCCGATTTATTAGGACTTCTCTGATAGCAGGCTTGGTGCTTTCTTCATCAGTCTAGCCCTCCGAAGATAAGGAGTGGTACGGATGGCAAGTCATAGCTACATGAGTATTTCCGGTAAACGACAAGGATTGATTTCTTTCGGTTGCTCGGGTCCAAGCTCTATCGGTAACAAATGCCAGATCGGTCACCAAGACGAAATCATGGTGCTGGCTTACACACACGACATGATGACGGGCAATGATGGCAGCGTGGCAGGTGGTCGTGGTCAGCATATGCCTATTGTAATAACCAAGGGTATAGATAAAGCATCGCCACTATTGGCGAGTGCGCTACATGAGCGAGAAGAAGTGGAGTGCACGATCAATCTTTACCGAACTACGCCGACTGGGGGGCAGGAAAAATACTATTCAATACACCTTGCAGGTGCGCGTATTGCGCATATCAGCCAACAGGTCCCTCACGCTATTCATATGAATGATGCGGAACCGCAAGAAAGGGTGTCCATTCGGTATAGAGACATTACTTGGGTGCACATTCCAGGGGGCACAAGCGCGCAAAGTACATGGGGGAGTGAGCGTGAATGAGACTTCATGCGACATTCACGACGTGATCAAGGCTGCATCCGATCTAGTTTCAGTCGGATGCGATATAGGTATGACGCATTTCCTTGACGGGTTTACGCGACTTCAATTTGGCTCGATTATTTCAGACTATGCCAATGAGATTATCCGTGCTGTTGATAATGAAGTAATCAGTGCGTGGCAGGGACTACAAGAGATCAGAGCCGAGTATGCAGAACTATCGTCCACGGCGCTTTTTTATGCTCAAAACGGCGTAGGGGTCTTGGCTGGGGGGATGCAAATTGAAGCAGGTATCGCGATTACAGGAGCATCAGGCGGGATTGGGATTGTGCCCGGAGCGCTTCTAGTCGGTCATGGGGCTAACAACATTGCCGAAGGTGTGGCGAATATCTATAACGGCCCCAATATGCTAGGCGCACAAGGGCCTATGAGGCGCGTCTATCAAACCCTTTTCAGGGATACGTATAAAGGTGATAAGGCGTACTACTCTACAGACTTGTTTTTGTCGGGGTACGGCATGTTCAGATCGGTACGAGCGCCAGGATCGGTACAACTATTTAGATACGACCCAGTCAGCAATGAAAAAGCCTACCAACAAGCCGGAAAGCTGGCCTTGTTTTTTGAGGGGTTGGTTGATGCGATAACGTTGAACTCTATGGTCAAAGAAGAAAGACCAATGTTGGGAGGCAAGTGATATTGTGCGGCATAACGAATATTATGCCGTGCCACGTAGTCTTGGGATATAGAAGCGTAAACCAAATGTAGCGACAAGAATGTATGTGATTGCGTATGTAACCTTTAATGCGCTTCCATCTAGCGGGATTATTTCTGTGATGGCCCAAACAATTATTCCCATAATTGGGATTGAGCAGCCGAAAACCAAAAGGGATACAGATAAATAGTAACGAATATTTTCTAGGCTCATGACTGTCATATTTCTGGGGTGTGAACTTAGATTAGTATAGTTGTTCGAAATAATGCAACTCCCCTCCTTTTTAGCGACGAGAGCTTTTCAGTGGAAGGTAGGTAGCAATACCCGTTGTTACCCAACTCTCTTTCCTCGCTGTCCCGGTAACCGTACGCCATCCGCTTGATGACCTTTATTCGATTGTTTATGCCTTCCATATGCCCCGTGTACATCGGCCAGCGTACGCTGCTAATGATGCCCCGCCAGTAACCCTTCCACGACGAGTGCTCCTGTCACCAGCCCACCCACCGACAACCATCTAACCCCCTTCAACTCCCAGCACCCGAATCCATTGCCGCCTTTAATAAGAAGCATTACTATTCACGCCTCCCCACCCTCAGCACAGCGCAATGACCCCCAAGCCTCCCCGCCGATCAGGCTTTTTCGAGCACTACGAAGAGTTGATCGGCACCTGGACGCGTCGGCTGAAGAACCGTTCGCAGGCGGAAGACCTGGCCCATGACACCTTTGTCCGGGTGCTGGAGTCGGATGCGGCGGCGGTGCAGCAGCCGCGGGCGTATCTGCATCAGACAGCGCGCAATATCGCGGTGGATGCCTATCGCCGCGAGGATCGGCGCGGCGCCATGGAGCTGGAGGCGGTGTATCCAGTTGCGTCGCCCAGCGGCGACCCGGAGCATTTCATGCATGCGATCCAGCTGGCTGATTCTATCGAACGGGCCCTTGGCGAGTTGCCGTTGAACTGCCGCAAGGTGTTTGTCTGGCAGAAGCTCGAAGGCCTGACCCAGGCCGAGATTGCCGAGCGCCTGGGGCTGTCAAAAAACATGGTGGAAAAGTATATGATCCGCACCCTGCGGCATCTGCGCGAGCGCGTGGACGGGCCGCGCTGATGCATGCCATGACTTTTTCACCCCCAGCCCAACAGGATGTTCCATGACGCAGACTCGTGAGTGCGCGTGCGGGCAGGCGACGGTTCGCGATGAGGCGGCGCTGTGGTTTGTGCGCCTGCAAGAACCGGCGATCGATGCCGAGGAGCGGCAGCGTTTCGACGCCTGGCTGGCGCAGCACGAGGCGCATCGGGATGAATTCCAGCTGCTGCACACCCTGTGGGCGGCCACGGATCGGGTGCCCAGGGCGCGTTTGCAGGCGCTATGCGCAACCCCGAGCCCGAGCCCGAGCCCGAGCATCAGGCGTCGCCCGCTGTTGCGTTATGCGGTGGCGGCCAGTGTGCTGGCGGTGGCCGTGGGCCTGGGGTTGTTCAGCGGCCTGAACCAGCCTGCCGGGTACAGCGCCGAGTTCGCCACGGCCCCGGGCGAGCGCCGCCATGTGGCCTTGCCCGATGGTTCCCAGGTCGACCTGAACAGCCGCAGCCGCTTGTTGGTGCGTTATGAAAAAGGCCTGCGCAGCGTCGAGTTGAGCGAAGGCCAGGCAATGTTCAGTGTCGAGCACGACAGCAGCCGGCCCTTTGTGGTGGCGGCCGGGCCCGGCAAGGTCACGGTCACCGGCACGCGCTTCGATGTGCGCCGCGACGCCAGCCAGACCCGGGTGGCGGTGGAGCAGGGCACGGTGCGGGTGCAGGGGCGCGACGCCGCCGACAGCGACTTCGTCAACCTGACCGCGGGCCTGGGCACCGCGGTCGATGCCCGGGGCCAGGTGGCCGCGGCCTACGCGGTGGATCCCCAGGCGCTGACCGCCTGGCGCAGTGGCAAGCTGGTGTTCAATAACGCCAGCCTCAACGAGGTGGCCGCCGAGGTGTCGCGTTATCGCGACCAGCCGCTGCGGGTCGGCAGCGAGGCGGTGGGCAGGCTGCGCCTGACCAGCGTGTTCAAGGCCGACGACACCGACGCGCTGCTCAAGGCCTTGCCGAGCATCCTGCCGGTGGCGGTGAAGACCCACGCCGACGGTAGCCAGGAAATAATTGCGCGATAGATTCAGGTTTTTTTCGAGTTCTTCGTCTTCTTGTCCAACTGCAACTGGTTTTCATTAACAGACGCATCTTCTTGCGATCAACAGGACTGCTCGAACTTGAAACGCCTCGACCTGAATAACAACAATCCTTGCTCGCCTTCCACCCGCTGGCTGCCGCTGGCCCTGGCCCTGGCGGTCAGTGCCGCGCTGCCCCAGGCCCATGCCGAGCAGGCGCCGAGCGCTATCCACATCCAGGCCCAGCCGTTGGGCCAGGCCCTGAGCCAGCTGGGGCTGCAAACCTCGCTGCAGGTGTTTTTCAGCCCTGAGCTGGTGGCCGGCAAGCAGGCCCCGGCGGTGGACGGCAAGCTGTCGCCGGAGCAGGCGCTGCGCCAGTTACTGCAAGGCAGCGGCCTGCAATACCAGATCGACGGCGGCTCGGTGACCCTCAGCCCGGCGCCGTCGGCGGCGAGTGGCGGCCCTCTGGAGCTGGGCGCCACCAGCATCAGCGTGGTGGGTGACTGGCTGGGCGACGCCAACGCGGCGGTGGTGCAGAACCACCCCGGCGCGCGTACGGTGATCCGCCGTGAAGCCATGCTCGAACAGGGCGCGATGAACGTCGGCGACGTGCTGCGTCGGGTCCCGGGGGTGCAGGTGCAGGACGCCAACGGCACCGGCGGCAGCGATATTTCCCTCAACGTTGGCGTGCGCGGCCTGACGTCGCGCCTGTCGCCGCGCTCCACGGTGCTGATCGACGGCGTGCCGGCGGCCTTCGCGCCTTATGGCCAGCCACAGTTGTCGATGGCACCGATCTCCTCGGGCAACCTCGACAGCATTGACGTGGTGCGTGGCGCCGGTTCCGTGCGTTATGGGCCGCAGAACGTCGGCGGGGTGATCAACTTCGTGACCCGGGCCATCCCGGAAAAAGCCACCGGGGAAATCGGCACCACCCTGGAAACCTCCCAGCGCGGCGGCTGGAAGCATATCGACACGGCCTTTCTCGGTGGCACCGCGGACAACGGCATCGGCGCCGCGCTGCTGTACTCCGGGGTCAACGGCAACGGTTATCGCGCCAGCAACAACGGCAACGACATCGACGACGTGATCCTCAAGACCCATTGGGCGCCCACCGACCAGGACGATTTCAGCCTCAACTTCCACTACTACGACGCCAAGGCCGACATGCCCGGCGGCCTGACGCAAAAGCAGTACGACGCCGACCCCTACCAGTCGGACCGCGACTGGGACAACTTCAGCGGCCGCCGCAAGGATGTGTCGTTCAAGTACCTGCGTCAGATCGACGACCGCACCCAGTTCGAAGTGCTGACCTACTACTCCGACAGCTTCCGTGGCAGCACCATCGCCGCCCGCGACCAGAAGACCCTGGTGTCCTATCCGCGCACCTACTACACCTTCGGCATCGAGCCGCGGGTGTCCCATGTGTTCGACCTCGGCCCGACCACCCAGGAAGCCAGCGTCGGCATGCGCTACCTGAAAGAAGGCATGCACGAAGAGGCCAGCCGCCTGGCCCTGGTCAACAACCAGCCGGTGGTGCGCCCGGGCTCCGACGGCCATGTGTACCAGGACCGTACCGGTGGCACCGAGGCCACCGCCTTCTACATCGACGACAAGATCGACGTCGGCAACTGGACCATCACCCCGGGGATCCGCTTCGAGAACATCCGTACCGAATGGCACGACCGCCCGGTGGCCGGCACCAATGGCGTGCCGGTGCAGGAGAAGCGCCGCGAGATCAACAGCAACGAGCCGCTGCCGGCGCTGAGCGTGATGTACCACCTCTCCGATGCGTGGAAACTGTTCGCCAACTACGAGACGTCGTTCGGCAGCCTGCAGTACTTCCAACTGGGCCAGGGCGGGGTGGGCGACCAGACCGCCAACGGCCTGAACCCGGAGAAGGCCAAGACCTACGAGATCGGTACGCGCTACAACGATGAGGTGTGGGGCGGTGAGCTGACGGCGTTCTACATCGACTTCTCGGACGAGCTGCAATACATCAGCAACGATGTCGGCTGGACCAACCTCGGCGCGACCAAGCACCAGGGGATCGAGGCGTCGGTGCACTACGACCTGGCCGCGCTGGACCCGCGCCTCGACGGCCTGACCGCCAATGCCGGTTTCACCTACACCCGCGCGACCTATGAAGGTGGCAGCTCGGCGTTCAAGGATCGCGACCTGCCGTTCTACTCGCGCCAGGTGGCGACGCTCGGCCTGCGTTACGACATCAACCGCTGGACCTACAACATCGATGCCTTCGCCCAGTCCAAGCAGCGCTCGCCGGGCAGCATGGTCAACGCCGACGGCAGCTTCAACGACAACTACATCACCGAAGGCAGCGCCGACGGCCAGTACGGCGATATGCCGGGCTACGTCACCTGGAACGTGCGTGGCGGCTATGACTTCGGTTCGCAGCTGTCGAACCTCAAGCTCGGCGCCGGGGTGAAGAATCTCTTCGACAAGCAGTACTTCACCCGCTCCAGCGACAACAACTCCGGCATCTATGTCGGCGCGCCACGGACCTTCTTCGTCCAGGCCAGCGTCGGCTTCTGACCGACCGCGTCGTGCCCATCGCGGGCAATCGAGCGTCGACCGGCCGCTCCTACAGAAGCGAGGCTTGCCCGCGATTTTTATGCCCGGCGCAAACCTCTGTAGCCGCTGCCGCAGGCTGCGATCGAGCGGCACGCTCGTGGGGATCTTGCGGGCGCTGGAGACCTTGCGGGTCTATCGCAGCCTCGCGGGCTCGGCAGCGGCTACAGGGAGCGGTGACGCCCTCGATATTCCGGTCAGGCCCGATGTTTATGTAGCCGCTGCCGCAGGCTGCGCAAAGGCCCGCAGGGCCTTCCTGCGATCTCGAAAACACAGTGGACGTTCGATGGCCCGCAAAAGGGCTCAGACCTTCAACACTTTCCCGCTGGCCGCCACGCCAATCAGCATCACCGCGATCAGGCCGAAGGCGATGCTCAGGCTGCTGCCGTGGGCGATAAAGCCGATCAGCGCCGGGCCGGCGAGGATGCCGGCGTAACCCAGGGTGGTGATGGCCGGCACGGCGATGGCTTCGGGCATGACGGTCTGTTTGCCCACCGCGGTGTACAGCACCGGCACGATGTTCGAGCAGCCGACACCGACCAGCGCGTAACCCACCAGCGCGGCTTCCCAGGCCGGTGCCAGGGTCGCCAGCAGCAGGCCCGCGGCGGCCACCGAGCCGCCCATGACGATCACTCGCGTGGCCCCCAGCTTGTGCACGATGGCATCGCCGGTCAGGCGGCCGACGGTCATGGTCAGGGCGAAGGCCGCGTAACCCAGGCCGGCATAGGCGGCATCCACCTGGCGCTCGGCGCTGAGGAACACCGCGCTCCAGTCCAGCACCGCGCCTTCGGCGAGGAACACCACGAAGCACAGGCAGCCAATGAACAGCACCACGCCGTGGGGCACGGCAAAGGCCGGGCCCGAACTCTGGCTGCCGTACGGCAACATGTGCGGCGCCGCCTTGAGCAGGGCGATGATCAGCAAGGCCACCACCACCAGGGTCGCGCCCAGCGGCGACAGGCCCAGGCCGAGCATGGCGCTGACCCCGGCCGCGCCGACGATGCCGCCGAGGCTGAACAGGCCATGGAAGCCCGACATCATCGGCCGGCCGCTGGCCCGTTCGACGATCACCGCCTGCAGGTTCACCGTGGAATCCACCGTGCCCAGCCCGGCGCCGAACATGAACAGCCCGGCGATCAGCAGCGGCACCGTGCTCACCGTGGCCAGCAGCGGCAGGGCCAGGCAGATCAGCAGGCTGCCGGCGGCCATCACCCGCCGGCAACCGAAGCGCCCGGCAAGCACCCCGGCGATCGGCATCGCCAGGATCGAACCCACGCCCAGGCACAGCAGTAACAGGCCCAGGGTGCCTTCATCGAGCCCGGCCCGGGCCTTGGCGTAGGGCACCAGCGGCGCCCAGGCGGCGATGCCGAAACCGGCGATGAAAAAGGCGATGCGCGTGGCCATCTGTTCCAGGCGGCCGGGGCTGATCTGTTGCTCTGAGGTGTGGGTGTTGAGGGCTGTCATAAAAATCCTTGGCGGTCAGCTCCAGGCGCCTGTCGGGCAATCGGCGGTTGCCGCTGGAGGACCGGGCCGGCCGTTTCACCGACCCGTTGTTGATACACCGCCGGCGACATGGCGCCTTCGGTGTGGATAAGCAGGACGCGCGAGTGGGCGTCGAGGTGCGCGACTTTGCGCCGCGCGCCATCCTTGCACATCAGGCTCAGTCCCGCGAGGCCCGCGGCAGCGGATTCGCCGGCCAGCAGGGGAATGTCCCGGGCGCTGCCGGTGGCCAGCTGGCACATGGCGCCGGCGGCGAGCACGTCGGGGAGTGTGACCAGGCAATCGTTCGAAGGTTGCAGGAAGCGCCAGGCCGGGCCAGCCATCGACGAGTCCAGCGCGCCACTGGCCAGGCCCCGGCTCGCAGCCCTGGAAATAATATTGCGTGGCTGGCGAATTTGTTTCGCATAATCGCCAGCCTTTGCACAATTTCATTCCATTGATTGCCCACCACTGATTGCCCGCCCATGGATTGCCCGCATGACCACCAGCCTGGATACCTACGACCTGAAACTGCTCGCCGAACTGCAACGCGATGCGCGCACCCCGCAAAGCGAGTTGGGGTTGCGGGTGAACCTATCCACCGCGGCGGTCAACCGGCGCCTCAAGCGCCTGAGCGATGAAGGGGTGATCGAACGCTACAGCGCGGTCATCGCTCCCGAGGCCCTGGGCTATGAGCTGAGCATCATTGTCGAGGTGGAGGTGGAGAGTGAACGCATCGATCAGCTCGATGCGCTCAAGCGCAGCTTCCAGGCCTGCCCGCAGGTGCAGCAGTGCTACTACGTGGCGGGCGAGTGCGATTTTGTGCTGATCTTCACCGTGCGCAACATGGCCCAGTACAACGAACTGACTCGTGAGCTGTTCTTCGAGAACAACAACGTCAAGCGCTTCAAAACCCTGGTGGCCATGAGTCGGGTCAAGGTCGGGCTGGATGTGCCGACCATCCCTTGAAACACCTTAATTCCCTGTAGGAGCGAGCTTGCTCGCGATCAGCCGCCAGGCTGAAAGACATGGCGGTGCATCCGGGATTTTTATCGCGAGCAAGCTCGCTTGTATGTCTTAAGGTGGGCAAGGGGGCTCTTGTCACGAAACAAAACGACAACGCGGCGCCCTTGGGCGCCGCGTTGTCGTGGGGGCGGCCGATCAGCCCTGGCGGCGGGCATCCAGGCTGAAGCGGCCGGCGCCGAAGGCCACCACTTGCAGCAGGCCACCGGCCATGGCGATGTTCTTGAAGAAGTGGATGAACTGGTTCTGGTCGCCCAGGTTGTTGTGGAAGGCCAGGGCGGTGGCCACGCTGAACACGGCCAGGCCCAGGGCGACCAGGCGGGTGCGGTAGCCGGCGATCAGCAGCAGGCCGCCACCCAGTTCCACGGCGATGGCGATGCCCAGGGCCAGTTGCGGGAAGGGCAGGCCGACCGACTGGATGTAGCCGACCATGGCGGCCGGCGCGGCGATTTTCGAGAAGCCGGAAAGGATGAAAATGGCGCTGAGCAGGACGCGCCCGATCAGGCTGATGCTGGCGTTGCTGTTCGAGGTAGTGGACAGGCTGTTGGTCAGTGTGGACATGCTGGATTCTCTCAGTGGGTTCGGCCTCACCACCTTGGTGCGCCGCGATGGAGAGAAGTTTGCCACTGGCGTTATGAACGTAATAGCCGAATAATTTCGAGTGTCAGGTTCGATTTTTTAGAACGTAGCCTTTGCGAGAACAGCCCCATGTCCAGCAACCCCGGTACGCCCACCCTCGATCAATTGCGCATCTTCCTCACCATCGTCGAGGTCGGCAGCTTTGCCGGCGCGGCGCGCAAGCTGCATCGCGCCACCTCGGTGATCAGCTATTCCATGGCCAACCTGGAGCTGCAACTGGGGGTCAGCCTGTTCGACCGCAAGACCACCCGCAAACCCCAGCTCACCGAGGCCGGGCGCACGGTGCTGGCCGAGGCGCGGAGCATCTATAACGGCATCGACGGCCTGCGGGCCAAGGTCAAGGGGCTGCTGCAAGGCCTGGAAGCAGAGGTTCACCTGGTGATCGACGTGATGTTCCCGGCGGCGCGCATCGTCGATGCGCTGAAAAACTTCCGCCGCGAGTTCCCCACGGTGCAGCTGCACCTGCACATGGAGGCCCTGGGCGCGGTGGCCGAGATGGTGCTGGCGGGGCGCGCCGCGGTAGGTGTCAGCGGCATGGTGCATCGCGATCTGGGCGGTATCGAGCGGGTGCAGGTGGGGTTTGTTCAATTGATCCCGGTGGCGGCTCCGGAGCATCCGCTGGCGCAAGCATCGGTCAACCTGCCGGGGGCTGGTCGCGAGCATGTGCAGTTGGTGCTGTCGGACCGTTCCGAGCTGACGCGCAACCAGGATTTCGGCGTGGTCGGCACCCACAGCTGGCGCCTGGCGGACCTGGGCTCCAAGCATATGCTGCTCAGGGAAGGCATCGGCTGGGGCAACATGCCGGCACCGATGGTCGAAGAGGACCTGGCCAGCGGGCGCCTGGTGCAACTCGATCTGCCGGGCAGCCAGAGCCTGCCTTACGGCTTCGACGCCATCTACCGCCTCGACACGCCACCGGGGCCGGCGGCGTCCTGGCTGATCGATTGGCTGGTGGCCCAGGCTCAGTCCGCCTGAGGCATTGCCTGATCGGCTTCCTGGAGCGGGCCGAGGGCCTGGGCCAGGAAGTCGACGAAGAAGCGGATTTTCTGCGACACATGGCGATTGCTGGCATACACCGCATAGATGGTCCGGCGTGGCATGGAATAGCAGGGCAGGACCCGCTGCAACTGGCCGCTGTCGAGCAGCGGCTGGGCGATGAACGAGGGCAGGGCGCCAATGCCCAGCCCGGCCTGGAGCATGTCGCTGAGCATCAGGCTGTTGTCCACGGCAAAACGCACCGGCAGTTCCAGGCGGCTGCTGCCTTGCGGGCCTTCCAGCTGCCAGTGGCCGGGGTGTTCGGCCAGGCGATAGGCCAGGCAGCTGTGCTCGCGCAGATCATCGACCGTCTGTGGGCTGCCCTTGGCCTGCAGGTAGACCGGGGCGGCGCAGATCACCTGTTCGATTTCCCCCAGGCGCCGGGCGATCAGCGACGAGTCGGTCAACTGTCGGCGTATCCGCAGCGACACGTCGAAACCTTCGCTCACCACATCCAGCAGGCGGTCGTCGAGGGTCAGGTCGATGCGAAATTGCGGGTAGCGCCGCATGAAGTCGGCCAGGATCGGCGACAGCACCTTGAGGCCGAACGACAGCGGCGCGTTGACCCGCAAGCGGCCGCCGGGCTCGCGGGTGCCGGCGCGGGTCGCGCATTCCAGGGCCGTCAGTTCGTCGAGCAGGTGGCAGCATTCGCTGAAGTAGGCCTGGCCGGCGTCCGACAGGCTCATGCGGCGCGTGGTACGCAACAGCAACAGGCTGCCCAGGTGTTCCTCCAGCTGGCGCACCTGCTTGCTGACCGCGGCGGTGGATTGCCCCAGGTCGTTGGCCGCGAGGCTGAAGCTGGCGCGCTCCACCACGCGGCGAAAGGTGCGCATGGCTGCCAGCACATCCATATTGTTTCTCCTGGGTTGAATATGTCTTAACGAAACGGCTGATTATCGCCGAATTGTTAATCCATACCATGGGCACTTCATTTCACAGGAGTGTCGTCATGGCTGTTTCCCGTTTGTTGCCTGTCATCCCCGGCCTGGCCGCCTTGTCGCTGTTCAGTGCGCTGTGTGGCGCCGCGCCCCAGGCCGAAGTCGGCGTCAGCCCCTGGGGGCCGAAGGATGAGATCGGCCGCCTGAACCTGATCACCGAGCAGTCGCGGGCGGCGATCATGGCCCGGGTCAGCGGCAGCCAGGCCTACGACCTGGCGGTCGAGTATTTCGTCGGCATGCCCAGCTGGCAGGCGGCGGGCGATCCGCCGTACCAGATGTGGATGACCCACACCCCCCACGGCAATGTGATCGCCGACCCGATGCAGGTCGGCGAGCCGATGAACCGACATGTCAGCTATACCGGCTCGGCGGTGTCGATGTACGCCCATATGGGCACCCATATCGATGCGCTCAACCACTTCGGCCTCGACGGCAAGATCTGGAACGGCTTTCGCGCCGACCAGCACCTGGGCGATCGCGGCTGGAACGTCACCGGCGCGGAAAAACTGCCGCCGATCGTTGCCCGCGGGGTGCTGATCGACGTCGCCGCGGCCAAGGGCGTGGACATGCTGGCGGACAATTACCGGGTGACCCGCGCCGACCTGCAACAGGCGCTGAAGGCGCAGAAGGTCAGCCTGGAAAAGGGCGACGTGGTGCTGATCCGCACCGGGCGCATGCGCGACTATGAAAAGGCCCAGGCCTATATGGCCAACCCGCCGGGCATGAGCCTGGACGCGGCGAAGTTCCTGGTGGAGGAGGGCGGTGCCATGGTGGTGGGCGCCGATAACCTCAGTTTCGAGACCTTCCCGTCGGAGGTGGAAGGCAACTACTTGCCGTTGCATACCTACCTGCTGGCGATGCAGGGCGCGCCGATCCTGGAGCTGGTCAATCTCGAAGGCCTGTCGCGGGACCGGGTGTACCAGTTCGCCTTTATCGGCGCCTCGTTGAAGTTGCGCGGTGCCGATGCCGCGCCGATTCGGCCGATTGCCTTGCCGATTCGCTAGCCGCCTGCCATGCGACCTGTAACCGCTGCCGCCCGCTCAGCCCCGATGCTTGTGTAGCCGCTGCCGCAGGCTGCGATCGAGCGGCACGCTCGCGGGGATCTTGCGGGCGCTGGAGACCCTGCGGGTCTATCGCAGCCTCGCGGGCTCGGCAGCGGCTACAGGGATGGGGGGCACCCTCGATATTCCGCTCGGCCCCGATGTTTATGTAGCCGCTGCCGCAGGCTGCGATCGAGCGGTACGCTCGCGGGGATTTTGCGGGCGCCGAGACCCTGCGGGTCTATCGCAGCCTCGCGGGCTCGGCAGCGGCTACAGGGGGGGGCGTTAGTGGGGCGCAGGGTTAGTCCTGTTCGCATAACGCCCGCAGGGCCGGGTCGCGCACTTGCATCAGCTCGAACAGCCCCAGGGCCCTGAGCGCCGGCAGGGCGGCCAGCAGATCTTCCTCGGCCACGCGGCGCTGCTGCGCCGAGGTGCCCGGGTCGCTCCACAGCCGGGCATTGATCAGGAAGGCCCCCACCGTACCTTTGCGTACCTGGGTGCCATTGAAGTCGCCATGGTTGAGTTGATCGGGTAACAGGTCTTCGGCGCGCATGGATTGATCCTCGTGTGAATGAGCGTTCAGTCTGCGGCCCAAGGATTGGCTAAACTGCCTGGTTCTTGCCGTTGAATAACGTGAAACAGCCAATGTCCCAACCTTTGGTTTCCCCCTTGCTCGCTCAAGCCGAGAGCGGCCCGCTGCTGGTCGCGGCGTGGCAACACAGCCCGATCGAACGGCAGACCGCCGCCCACAGCCACGCCCGCGGCCAACTGCTCGGCGCCCGGCGCGGCCTGTTGTCGGTGACGGCGGCCGACAGCCAGTGGGTGGTGCCGGCGACCCATGCGGTGTGGGTGCCGCCCCGCTGCGAACACGCCCTGCGTTCCCATGGCCCGTTCGACGGCTGGAGCATCTATGTCGAGCCCGAGGCCTGCCACGAACTGCCGGCGCAACCACGGATCATTGCCACCTCAGGCCTGTTGCGGGAGGCGGTGATGCGTGCGGCGAGCTGGCCACAAGGCGCGCTGGATGAGCCGCAATTGCGCATCGCCCGGGTGATCCTCGATGAACTGGGCAGCCTGCCGGTGGAACCGTTTGGCCTGCCATTGCCTGTGGACCCGCGGTTGCGGCGGATCTGCCAGGCGCTGGCCGACGACCTGGCGGACAGCCGCGGCCTGGAGGCCTGGGCGCAATGGGCGGGGATCTCGCCACGAACCCTGGCCCGGCGTTTGGTCGCCGAGACCGGCTTTGCCTTCAGCCAGTGGCGGCAGCGCGCGCGATTGCTGCGGGCCCTGGAGCGCCTGGCGGCGGGCGATGCGGTGACCCGGGTGGCGCTGGACCTGGGCTACGACAATGTCAGCGCCTTTATCGCCATGTTCCGCCGTCAGTTCGGGGTGACGCCGGGGCGCTATTTCGCCCGGCACGGAACAGGCTGAGCGTCGCTATCCCGGTAGAAGCGGGCGCATGCCCTCACCCCGCCGAAAACCGCTCCCGGCTGTTGCTCAGGTGGGTCCACATCGCCGCCCGCGCGGCATCCGGGTCCTGGCGGCGGATGGCGGCGTAGAGGGTTTCGTGTTCCTGGTTGGCCAGGGTCGCCAGTTGCGCCAGGTCGACATCGCCGCGCTCGGCGTCGCGCACCCGGGTCCGGGGGATTAGGGCGTTGCCCAACGATTGCAGGATCTGCACGAAATAGGGGTTGCCGGTGGCTTCGGCGATCAGCAGGTGGAAACGCTGGTCGGCCTCCACGCAACTGTCGTTGTTGGCCAGCAGTTGCTGGTAGTCGTCCAGCGCCTGGCGCATCTGCGCCAGTTGCTCGGCGCTGCGCCGACGGGCGGCGAGAGCCACCGCCTGGGTTTCCAGGCCCAGGCGCAATTCGAGGATGTCGCGCACGCTCAGGGCGGTGCCGACGTTCAAGCGCAGGCCGTGGGTGTCCTGGCGCTCCAGGACAAAACTGCCGACACCATGGTGGGTTTCCACCCAGCCGGCGGCCTGCAGTTTGGAGATGGCTTCGCGCACCACGGTGCGGCTGACGCCATGGGCGCGGACGATGGTGCTTTCCGACGGCAGCTTGTCACCGGGCTTGAGCAGGCCGCGCATGATCTGTTGGGTCAGGTCGCTGACCAGGTCATGGGCCAGGTTGGTGGAAGGGCGACGTCGGCCCGGGGCGATATCGGATTCGGTGCTCATGGCAAGGTCACGCGGGGAGGAAGCAAAAAGCTTATCACCGAAGTGGCCGGGCAGGGCGCAACTTGTCTGATATGTATGACAAGTTATCGGATAAGTCACTTCAGGGTTCAGTGCAGGTTCTCAGTGCGAATGCAGCCTGAAAAATATTTCTGTGCCTGTGTTTTTTATTTATATGAATTAAATCAATCAGTTAATTTTATTTTTCAACATTCTCTTCGATCAGCAAAGCCTCGCGTACCGACTTCTGCGACGAGTCTGCGCTTGTGACGCTATTTTTATACTTGTATGATGACTGTCAACTAGGGCGCTCGCCCAGTCACCCGCACACAAAAACAAACAAGTGGGAGAGGCATCGTGAATACCACCCTCAATCCGGCCGGCGACGATTCCCTGCTGGCCATCGCCGTGGCGAAGGTCAAGCGCCATGTGCTGCCGCTGTTCGTCATTATGTTCATCGTCAACTACATCGACCGGGTCAACATCGGCTTCGTCCGCACCCACCTGGAACATGACCTGGGTATCGGTGCCGCGGCCTACGGTTTTGGCGCCGGGCTGTTCTTCATCGGTTACGCGCTGTTCGAAGTGCCGTCCAACATGCTGTTGCAGCGGGTCGGCGCGCGGATCTGGCTGACCCGCATCATGTTCACCTGGGGGCTGGTGGCCACGGCCATGGCCTTCGTGCAGAACGAAACCCAGTTCTATGTGCTGCGCTTCCTGCTGGGGGTAGCCGAGGCCGGGTTCTTCCCCGGGGTGATCTACTACTTCACCCGCTGGCTGCCCGGCGTGGAGCGGGGCAAGGCGATCGCCATTTTCCTAAGCGGTTCGGCCGTGGCTTCGCTGGTCTCCGGCCCGCTGTCCGGAGCGCTGTTGCAGATCGAAGGCCTGGGCTGGCACGGCTGGCAGTGGATGTTCATCGTCGAGGGCATGGCCTCGGTGCTGCTCTGCGGTTTTGTCTGGTTTTGGCTCGACTCCACGCCCCGCGACGCCAAGTGGCTGAGCGCCGGCGAACAGGAAGCGCTGGTGCTGGCGATCGACAGCGAACAGCGCGAGCGCGAAGCGGCGATGCCGGTCAAGCCGTCGCTCTGGACCCTGCTCAAGGACCGGCAGATCCTGCTGTTCTGCCTGATCTACTTCTGCATCCAACTGACCATCTACGCGGCGACCTTCTGGCTGCCGAGCATCATCAAGAAGATGGGCGACCTCAGCGACCTGCAGGTGGGCTTCTTCAATTCCATTCCCTGGCTGATCTCGATCATCGCCATGTATGCCTTCGCCGCGGCGTCCGGCAAATGGAAGTTCCAGCAGGCCTGGGTCGCCAGCGCCTTGCTGGTGGCGGCCGCGGGGATGTTCCTGTCCACCACCGGCGGACCGGTGTTCGCCTTCGTCGCCGTGTGCTTCGCCGCTATCGGCTTCAAGTCGGCATCCGCGCTGTTCTGGCCGATTCCCCAGGCCTACCTGGATGCGCGCATCGCCGCCGCGGTGATCGCCCTGATCAACTCCATCGGCAACCTCGGCGGCTTCGTCGCCCCGGCCACCTTCGGCCTGCTGGAGCAGCGCACCGGGTCGATCCAGGGGGGCCTGTACGGCCTGGCGGCGACCTCGATCATCGCCGCGATCATCGTGTTTTTCGCCCGCACCCGGCCCAAGGCCCATGTCATGCCGACGCCCTTGGACGATGCCCGCCCGCTGCTGGACAAAACCCACTGACTTTTGCCGACAGGAACCGACCCATGACTCTCGACACCACCCTCAATCAGCCCGCCCAGACACCGCTTGTCACCCGACTGCAAGTGGTGCCGGTGGCCGGGCATGACAGCATGCTGCTCAACCTCAGCGGCGCCCATGGCCCGTTTTTCACCCGCAATATCGTGATCCTTACCGACAGCGCCGGTAACACCGGGGTCGGTGAAGTGCCGGGGGGCGAGCGGATTCGCGCGACCCTCGAGGAGGCCCGCGAACTGCTGGTCGGCCAGCCCATCGGCCATTACCAGAAGCTGCTCAACCAGGTGCGCCAGCGCTTTGCCGAGCGCGATGCCGGCGGCCGGGGGCAGCAGACCTTCGACCTGCGCATCGCCATCCATGCGGTGACCGCGCTGGAAGCGGCGCTGCTCGACCTGCTCGGCCAGTTTCTCGGGGTGCCGGTGGCGGCGCTGCTCGGCGAAGGCCAGCAACGCGAATCGGTGAAGATGCTCGGCTACCTGTTCTACATCGGCGACCGGCACCAGACCGACCTGGCCTACCGCAACGAAGCCGAGGCCGACGATGCCTGGCTGCGCCTGCGCCATGAACCGGCGCTGAACGCCGAGAGCATCGTGCGCCTGGCCGAGGCGGCCAAGGCGCGGTATGGCTTCAACGACTTCAAGCTCAAGGGCGGCGTGCTGCGCGGCGAAGAGGAAATGGAGGCCGTCACCGCCCTGGCCGAATGCTTTCCCAAGGCGCGCATCACCCTCGACCCCAACGGTGCCTGGTCGCTGAAGCAGGCGATCGCCCTGTGTCGCGATCAACACCGGGTGCTGGCCTATGCCGAAGACCCCTGCGGCGCGGAAAACGGTTACTCCGGGCGCGAGGTGATGGCCGAATTCCGCCGCGCCACCGGGCTGCCCACCGCGACCAACATGATCGCCACCGACTGGCGGGAAATGGGCCACGCGATCCAGTTGCAAGCGGTGGACATTCCCCTGGCCGATCCGCATTTCTGGACGATGCAGGGTTCGGTGCGGGTGGCGCAGATGTGCCATGAATGGGGCCTGACCTGGGGCTCGCATTCCAACAACCACTTCGACATTTCCCTGGCCATGTTCACCCATGTGGCGGCCGCGGCGCCGGGCGAGATCACCGCCATCGACACCCACTGGATCTGGCAGGACGGCCAGCACCTGACCCGCAATCCGCTGCAGATCGTCGAGGGCTGCGTGGCGGTGCCGCAGACGCCGGGGCTGGGCGTCGAACTGGACCTGGACGCGCTGGCCCGCGCCCATGAGCTGTACAACAGCCGGGGCCTGGGGGCGCGGGACGACAGCGTGGCCATGCAGTTCCTGATCCCGGGCTGGCGCTTCGACAACAAGCAGCCGTGCCTGGTGCGCTGAGCCAGGCAGGAGGGGCTTGGCCGGGCCGCTGCATTCACAGTAATGTCAGCGGCCCGTCTGCTTTTGGAGCCCTGCAATGACTGCTTTCTACGATGCCCGCGGCAATCTTTACGGCGTGGTGGCGCCCGACGCGGTACGCCGGTTGGGGATCGCCTTGCCGGCCAGCGCGGCCGAGGCGGCGCTGGCCCGGGCCAATTGGAGCGAGCAGGCCATCGAAGCCCTGTGCAGTTGGCCCTCCGGCACCCGGCCGGAAGGGGCCAAGGCCCATCGCAGCGACGGTTTGCTGGTCGGGCCGTTCCAGGACGCGCCGCCGTTCGACCTGCTGATCGTCAACACCGACGGCACCCTGGCCGAGCGCAGCGGCAACGGCCTGACCATCTTTTCCCAGGCCTTGACCGAGCAAGGGCTGCTGCCGGCCCAGGGACCTGCGCAGCTGCGGGTGCATCACGACAAGCCGGACGGGGTGTCGCCGCTGGCGACCCTGGTCGAGCCGGCGCAGGTCGCCGGGGTGTCCGGCTTCTGGCTGGACCTCGGGCAACCGGCGTTCGGCCCGCACGCCGTGGGTGCGCAGCAAGGGGTCGAGCATGACGGTTCGAGCTGCGTTGACCTGAGCCGGGTGCGCGGGCTGGCGCGGTTGCACCCGCAATGGTGCCGTAGCCAGTTCGTGCGTATCGGCAACCCCCATTGTGTGACCCTGGTCAACGACGCCAGCGCCTTGCCGGGCAACCGGCAGATGAGCGAAGCGCCCCTGGCCGAGGCCCTGACCCGCATCGCCTACGCCCTGCCCACCGGCAGCGGTGAACCCTGTCCGGCCGGGGTGAACCTGCAATGGGCGTGGCTGGCGGGCCCGCAGCGCATCGCCGCGCGGGTGTTCGAACGCGGTGAGGGCCCCACCGCATCCTCCGGCACCAGCGCCAGCGCGGTGGCCAGCGCGGCGTGGCGGGTCGGTTGGGTCAAGGCTGGCGAAGTCGCGGTGGTGATGCCCGGCGGCACCGCGCCGCTGCGCCTGGAGGAACGGGGTGGGGAGCTGGTGCGGGTCAGCCTGTTCGGTACCGCCCGCGCCCTGTAGCCGCTGCCGCAGGCTGCGTAAAGATCCGCAGGATCTTCCGACGTCCTTGAGATTGCTGCGACCGTGCCGGTCGATCGCAGCCTGCGGCAGCGGCTACAGGGGAGGTGATGACGTCAGTGGCCGTTACACAAAACCCGCATCGCCCGGCAGCTCGACCTGGGCCATCTGCCGTTTCATCAGTACCTTGCCGTCGCGGATCGAGTACAGCGCCAAGCCTTGGCTGCGGATCATTTCGTAGTCGCTGTCGGCCGACAGGATCAGCAGGTTGGCCGGCCGGCCTTCCTCCAGGCCGTAGCGCTCGCCCAGGGCCAGGGCCTTGGCGCTGTTGTCGGTGACCAGGTCGAGGGCGCTCTGCAGGTTGCGGTAGCCGAGCATGTGGCAGATGTGCAGGCCGGCTTCCAGCACCCGCAGGATGTTGCCGTTACCCAGGGGGTACCAGGGGTCGACGATCGAGTCCTGGCCGAAACACACGTTCATTCCGGCTTCCAGCAGCTCGTTGACCCGGGTCACGCCGCGGCGTTTCGGGAAGCTGTCGAAGCGCCCCTGCAGGTGGATGCTTTCGGTGGGGCAGGAAACGAAGCTGATGCCCGAGTGGCCGAGCAGACGGAACAGCTTGGCGCAGTAGGCGTTGTCGTAGGAGCCCATGGCGGTGGTATGGCTGGCGGTCACCCGCGAACCCATGCCGCGGCTGCGGGCTTCCTCGGCCAGCACTTCGAGAAAACGCGAGTGCGGGTCGTCGGTCTCGTCGCAATGCACGTCCACCAGGCAACCGGTGCGTTCGGCCAGGTCCATGAGGAACTTCACCGAGCTGACGCCCTGGTCGCGGGTGTACTCGAAGTGCGGGATACCGCCCACCACATCGGCGCCCAGGCGGATCGCCTCTTCCATCAGTTCGCGACCGTTGCGGTAGCTTTCGATGCCTTCCTGGGGGAAGGCGACGATCTGCATGTCGACCAGGTGCGCGCTTTGCTCGCGCACTTCGAGCATGGCCTTGAGCGCGGTCAGCTCCGGGTCGGTGACATCGACATGAGTGCGCACGTGCTGGATGCCGTGGGCGGCGAGGGCGCGCAGGGTTTTCCGGGCGCGGGCCTTGGTGTCTTCCTGGGTGATGGTGACCTTGCGCTCGCCCCAGCATTCGATGCCTTCGAACAGGGTGCCGCTCATGTTCCAGCGCGGCTCGCCCGCGGTGAGGGTGGCGTCCAGGTGAATGTGCGGCTCGACGAAGGGCGGCACCACCAGGTTGCCGCCGGCGTCGAGGTCGTCGGGGCCCAGGGTCGGGGCTTCGGTCTGCCGGGCGATGCTGGCGATGCGACCGTTCTCCAGGTGCAGTTCGTGCAGGCCTTCGCGGTTGCGCAGGCGGGCGTTGATGATGAGCATCGGAGCGATTCCTTTTTCAATCCAGGCGGTCAGGGTACGGCGCTCGGGCCGGCGGCCGCAACGTCGCGTGGCCCGGGCTCATGCCTGGATGTCCGCGGCGGTGGTGGCGCGTGCGCCGAGCAGGCTGCTCAGCAGCATGTAGCTCAGGGCGGCGGCCGCGATGCCTACCAGCGGCGCGACCCAGGGCGAGCCGAAGGCCGCCACGGTGCCGATGGCATAGGCGCCCAGGCCGGCCCAGTTGAACGCCGGCAATTTGCTGTCGGCCAGGCGCGGGTACTGGCCGCGGTAGCGATAGAAGAAGTCGGCCATGATCACCCCGCCAATCGGCGGGATCACCGTGCCCAGCAGAATCAGGTAGGGCACCAGCATGTCGTACATGCCCAGCAGCGCCAGCAGGGTGCCGATCACCGCGCCGGCCAGGGTCACGGTCTTGCGTCGGCCGGTGCGCAGCAGGTTGCAGCCGGCGACGGCGAAGTTGTAGATGGTGTTGTCCTGGGTGCTCCAGATATTCAGCAGGAGCATGGCCATGGCGGCCATGGCGAAGCCCTGCAACAGCAGCACTTCGACCACGTCCGGCTGCTGGTAGACGATGGCGCCGTAGGCCCCGATCAGCACCATCAGGCCGTTGCCGATAAAAAAGCCGATCAGGCTGGCCAGCACCGCGACCCTGGCCGAGCGGGAAAAGCGCGTCCAGTTGGTGGCCTGGGTGGCGCCGCTGACGAAGGTGCCGAACACCAGGGTGATGGCCGTGGACAGGTCGAGGCTGGCGCTCGGCACCACGGCCAGCAACCCATCGAGGCCGCCGACCTTGACCGTGGCCACCCACATCGACAGCAACAGCAGCAGGGCCATGGCCGGCACCGCGATCCAGGAGAGGATTTCCAGCCCGCGATAACCGACGTAGGCGGTGGCGCAGAACATCAGGCCGAACAGCACCATCAGCCCCAGCACAGTGTCCTGGCCCAGCTCGAAATACTTGCCCAGCACCACCGCGGCGGTGGCGGTGCCCCAGGCGTACCAGCCGATCTGGGTGAAGCCGAGGATCAGGTCGCTGAGCTTGCTGCCCACCTCGCCGAAACAGAAGCGCCCCATCAGCACCGAGTTCAGGCCGCTCTTGAAGGCGATATAGCCCAGGCCCGCCGCGTACAGGCCCAGCAGCAGGTTGCCGAGGACGATCACCCCGAGCATCTGGCCAAAGCTGAAGGCCACGCCGAGCTTGCCGCCGGCGAACATGGTGGCGGTGAAAAAGGTGAAGCCCAGCAGCACCATGGCCGTGGAGGCCAGGCCCTTGCGCGCATGCATCGGCACTTCGCTGAGCGGGTAGTCGTTACCTGGATCGTTCTGCGTCATCTGCCTTCCCCTGATTGGCCCAGGCGTGGCCTGGTGCGTAAGCGACGCAGGCATCTGCTGCAGTCGCCGTGCCAACGCCCCCAGGGTCAGGGGCGCCCGGCTGGCGTTGTGCAACCTGCAGGAGATTTATAGACAAGCAGGGGATTTTTGCTTTCCGGCGTGGCCGATTGGCCGGCTCAGGCGCGAAAGCGGTGCGTCGGTGAGACAAATTGGATCACGGACGCCCGATCAATCGAACAGGGTCAGGCGGGTTTCTCCACGGTGGAAGGCAAAGGCGGCTTCGATATCGCTTTCCACAGTGCGGCCGCGGGACAGTTCGGGCAGGGCGTCGAGGGCGAAGAACCCGGCGTCGCTGACTTCCGAGCCGGCCACCGGGGCGCTGCGCTCACTGCGCTCGCAGAGAAAATACAGCTTGTAGAAGTCCCGGGTGTCGGGGGTGAAGGGGCCCTTGGCCTTGTGCCGGACGCTGTAGAGGGCGCGGGCCGAGACGCTGAGCCCGGCCTCTTCGTGGATCTCCTTGACGATGTTTTCGGCGGCCGACAGGCCGATGTCGGCATACCCGCCGGGCATGGCCCAGCGGCCGTCGGTCTGTTCGCGGACCAGGAGGATGCGCTGGTCTTCGATCAAGGCGCCGCGCACATCCACCAGGGGTGTCGAGTAGCGTTTGGCGAAGTCCGACACCAGGCCGGCGATGCGTTCCAGGGGCACGTCGGCCAGTTGCGCGAGCATGTCGTGGGCGATGTCGGCGACTTCCTGGTAACGCTCGCGATCGAACGGGTCCTTGCAGAAATGCAGCCCGGTGGAGGCCAGGGCCTGCAAGCGTTTGGCGTGGGTGAGCCAGGTGTTTTCCATGGTGCGTGTCCTTACGTAATCGCTGGGGCCAAATCCATCACTGTAGGAGCGAGCTTGCTCGCGATGAGGCCCTTGAGTATTGCATCGGCCTTGAAGACTTATCGCGAGCAAGCTCGCTCCTACAGGGGACGGGGCGGTGGTTGCTGGGCGAGGTAGGCGGCCAGGCGCGGCAGGGCTTCTTCGGCGCTGCGGCTGTGGCCGGCCCAGGTGCAGGCCAGCATCAGGTTGCGTGGCAGGTGGAAGTCCTCCACCAGGAAACCTTCGACGTCGCGGCCGTCGGCGTCATGGGGCACTTGTTCGCGCAGGGTCGCGGGCACCTCGAACCAGGCCCACACCGGTTTGCCCAGGGCGATGGCCATGCCCACCTCGAAGGCGGTGCCGGAGTCCGGCTCCAGGCCGCGAAAGTCGTTGAGGTTGGCCAGCACCGCGTCGCAGTCGCGGATCATCTGCATATTCTGCTGGCAGATCAGCTGCGCGGTCTGCTCCGGCGTCGGCTGGGCCGGCACCTGCTGGTCGAAGGGGTAGAGGCCTTGCAGGCCCTGGGCGTGGCACAGGTGCTTGAGGTATTCGCCGCGGGCGATGGCATCGCGGCGAAACAGGTCGAAGCCGGCGAGGTAGATGCGTGGGTTCATGCCTGGCTCCCGGCCTGGGGCAGAAAGCGCAGCAGCGCGGCGATGATGGCTTCCGGGGCGTCTTCCTGCAGCAGGTGGCCGGCGTTGGGCACCGCCTGGAAGCGCGAGCCGGGGATCAGCCGGTGCAACTGGCGCCCGCGTTCGATGGGGATCCACTGATCGTCCTCGCCCCAGAGGATCTGGGTCGGGCAGCGAATGCTCGGATAAAGCCCGGCCACCTCCGCGGTATAGCGCTCGTCCATTTGCGCGATCTGCCGGTAGAAGGCGGCCTGGCCGCTGGCGCCGAGCCAGGGCTGGACGTAGGGCGCCAGTTCCCGGTCGGGGATTTCGCGCTGGATTGCCCCGCGGATGTAGGCCGGGACTATGGCGCGCTGGATATAGTCCGGCACGCCGCTGAAGGCCTGTTCATGCTGGCGCACGTGCTGCACGAACGGCGAGCCCCAGGGCGACAGCGCCACCGGGTCGAGCAGGGTCAGGCTGCGGTAGTCCTTGCCGTTGAGCAGGTGGGTGCGCAGGGCGGTGGCGCCACCGAAGTCGTGGGCCACCACGTCCGGGCGTTCCAGGCCCCAGTGCTCCAGCAGTTCGGCCAGCAGCCGGTTCTGCACGCCGAGGGACACATCCTGGCCGGCGGCCTGTTCCGATTGGCCATAGCCCAGCAGGTCGAAATAGTGCACCCGGTGGCTGGCGCTGAAGTGCGGGGCGATGCGGTGCCAGACGTAGGAAGAAAACGGCGTGCCATGCACGAACACCAGAGGCGGCCCGTCACCCTGAATGGCGTAGCGCACCTTTTGTCCGTTGAAGCTGTAGGTTCGATCCAGCGGCCAGTCACTCATGTTGTGGTCCTCTGCGGGTGATCGGTCCGGCGCCTTGCTCATGCAAGGCCCGGCGCAGCCCATGCTCCTCGGCGCGCTGAGTCTCGGTGTAAGCGCGGCGCGAGCACAGGCGATGTTTTTGCTCATGGCTGGGTTGGTGTAAAGCCGGATGTGGCTATGACCCGAGGGCCGAGCGGGCAAGCATAGGCATAAAAAAACCACCGCGGGCGGTGGTTTTTTTCAGGCGGGCGACGGTTTATTCGCCGCGATAGATGCAGCCGCTGGTGCAGGTCTCATGAATGCGGATCGCACTCAGCTCCGGCAGCAGGGGTTTGAGCTCGTTCCAGATCCACTTGGCCAGCACTTCGCTGGTGGGGTTTTCCAGGCCGGGGATGTCGTTCAGGTAGTTGTGGTCCAGGCGCTCGTAGAGCGGCTTGAAGATCTCCTTGATCTCGGAGAAATCGCGAATCCAGCCGGTGTGCGGATCGAGGTCGCCGCTCAGGTGGATGGCCACCTTGAACGAGTGGCCGTGCAGGCGCCCGCACTTGTGGCCTGCAGGCACGTGGGGCAGGCGGTGGGCGGATTCGAAGGTAAATTCTTTGAAGATTTCCACAGTGTCGGTCAGCTCGGTCAGGTGGCTATCGCCGCGGGCGATGTAAGGCAGGCGGCGAGTTTACCAGCTTGGTTATACGGTTGCGGGAAAACACTGACTAAAGGGTCAATAGCTGTTCGCCGAGACGACCGCTACCGGCCAGCTCGAGGAACTCGTCGCCCAGGCGCCGGCTTTCGTCCATCGCGCTGCGCCAGTATTTCTGGCGGCTGGCGTCGTCGCCCATGAAGCGCTTGAAGTCGTTGCGGTCCGGCAGTTTGCCGTAGGGCAGGCGCGCCAGGTATTCCTTCGACGGTGCCAGCAGCAATACGTCCTGCAAACGGCCCGGGTTGCCGCGGCGCCAGGGCAGGGTCTTGTCGAACCAGCCGGGAATCACCCGGTCGGTGAAGTGCGGGTAGAGCACGATATCGTCGCCGCTGTAGGGCAGGTCGAGGTGGTAGTCCAGCAGGCCGCCGTCGCGGAAGGTGCCGGCCCCGGCGCCGGGCAGGTCGCGCACGCCTTGCATGACCATCGGGATCGAACCCGAGGCCAGCAGGGCCTGGCGCAGGTTGCCGGTGTCCAGCGGCACGAAGCGCGAGGGGAAGTCTTCGAGGGCATGCAGCGGCGGCGCCAGGCGCGGGTCATGCAGCACCAGGCGTTCGAAGTGCCGCGCCAGGCGCGCGCGACCACGCAGGTTGTCGGCGATCACCGAGGACAGCCCCAGGCCCAGCCGCCCGCGATGGTCGTCGGCGAGCAGGCCGTGGCTTTTCACCACCATGATGTTCAGCCGGTAGTGCGGGTTGTCGAGAATGCTCGCGTCGCGGCCGTCGAGTAGCTCGTGCAGCATGCGCTGCGAGCTCTGGCTGATCTGCGCCATGGTCACGCCCTTGGCGAAACTCTGGGCGTTGTACAGCTGGCCCAGGCGCCGGATGCCTTCGGCGGCGTCCGGCAGGCAGGCGCTGGCGAAGCGCCAGGAACCCACCGAGGCGCCAATCAGCGAGCGTTCCCGTGGCGCCGCTGGCAGCCATTCGCCGAACAGCGCCAGGTCTAGCCCCTGGATGCCCAGGGCTTTCGGCCCGCCGGCGGCGCCGGGCAGGGTGCCGACCTCGGCCGCGCTCAGGCCGTTGGCGCGAATGCGCGCCAGGGCGCGTGGGCCGGCCTTGAGGGTCAGGGCAGGGAACTTGATGTGGATAGCGGTCATACCGGCCTCAATCTCGAGCGACAGCCGAGTATAAAAGCTCGGGCCCGCGGCGCCGAATGAAACCTGCGCGGCGCCGATGATGGCCATTCAGTTTCAATTAAGTTCGACCGGCTATCGTGAGCCCCGTAGCAACACATAACGAGAAATTCGGAGACACCCCATGAAAACCCTGACTGCCCTGTTCACCGCGACCCTCATCGGCATGACCGCCAGCCTGGCCCATGCCCGCGACCTGGGGCCCGACGAGGCCCTGAGACTGCGCGACGCTGGTACCATTGTGTCCTTTGAAAAACTCAATGCCACGGCATTGGCCAAGCACCCGGGCGCGACCATCACCGAAACCGAGCTGGAAGAGGAGTACGGCAAGTACATCTACCAGATCGAGATGCGCGACCCTCAAGGGGTTGAGTGGGACCTGGAATTGGACGCAGTGAGCGGCCAGGTGCTCAAGGATCATCAGGATACGTAATGAAGGTGAATCTACGCGCCGGCAGCAGGGTGGCCCTGGCGTTTCTGGCTTTTTGCTCGGTGGCGCTGGCCCGCGACCTGGATCAGGACGAAGCCCTGCGCCTGCGCCAGCAAGGGGTGATCCTGCCGCTGGAACAATTGCTGCAGCAGGCCCTGGACCGTTATCCCGGGGCCAAGTTGCTGGAAGCCGAGCTGGAAGAAAAACACGACGTCTACATCTATGAAGTCGAGCTGCTGACCGCCGAGGGCGTGGTCCGCGAGCTGGACCTGGAGGCCACCACCGGCCGCTTACTGAAAGACAAGGAAGATGACTGATGCGCCTGCTCCTGGTGGAAGACCACGTCTCCCTGGCCGACGAACTGCTGGCCGGGCTCAACCGCCAGGGCTACGCCGTGGACTGGCTGGCCGACGGCCGTGACGCGCTGTATCAGGGTGCCAGCGAGCCCTACGACCTGATCGTGCTCGACCTCGGCCTGCCCGGGGTGCCGGGCTTGGAAGTGCTGGCCAAATGGCGCGCCGGCGGCCTGGCGACCCCGGTGCTGATCCTCACCGCCCGCGGGTCCTGGGCCGAGCGCATCGAAGGCCTGAAGGCCGGTGCCGACGACTACCTGACCAAACCCTTCCACCCGGAAGAATTGCACCTGCGCATCCAGGCGCTGCTGCGCCGTTCCCACGGCCAGGCCAACCAGCCGACATTGCAGGCCGCCGGGCTGCACCTCGACGAGGGCCGCCAGTGCGTGGTGCGCGACGGCGTGGATATCCAGCTGACCGCCGCCGAATTCCGCCTGTTGCGCTACTTCATGCTGCACCCGGAACAGATCCTTTCGAAAAGCCATTTGGCCGAACACCTCTACGACGGTGAGACCGAGCGCGATTCCAACGTGCTGGAAGTCCACGTCAACCACCTGCGGCGCAAGCTCGGGCGCAGCGTGATCGAAACCCGCCGCGGCCAGGGCTACCTGTTCGGCGGGAACGCCCAGTGAGGTCGATCCAGCGCCGCCTGAGCCTGGGCCTGATCAGCGTGATGGTGATTGTCGGCCTGGTGCTGGCGCAGACCAGCCTGTGGCTGTTCGAGATGGGCTTGCAACGCTACCTGGAAGCCGGCCTGCGCAACGACAGCGAAAGCCTGCTGGTGGCGCTGGTCCGGGGCCCCCAGGGTTTGCAGCTGGACGAGCGGCGGTTGTCGCCGGCTTATCAGCGGCCGTTTTCCGGGCATTACTTTCGCATCGACTTCGATGACGTGCACTGGCGCTCCCGCTCGCTGTGGGACCAGGACCTGCCTGCACTGGCGCAGACCGGCCTGCACAGCAACCTGCAACTGGGGCCGGAAGGCCAACGCCTGCTGGTGCTGCGCACCGACTACCGGCGCCTCGGGCAGTCGATTTCCATCAGCGTGGCCCAGGACTACACCCCGGTGCGCGAGAGCTTCCTGCGCATGCAACAGGTGGGTCTGGGCCTGGGTCTGGCCGGCCTGCTGCTGATCCTGATCCTGCAGCGGGTCACCGTGCGCCGCGCCTTGCGCCCGCTGGAGCAGGCCCGCGAGCAGATCGCCCAGCTGCAACGCGGCCAGCGTTCGCAACTGGACGAGCAGGTGCCGCTGGAGCTGGAACCGCTGGTGGCGCAGATCAACCATTTACTGGCCCATACCGAAGACAGCCTGAAGCGTTCGCGCAATGCCCTGGGCAACCTCGGGCACGCGCTGAAGACCCCGCTGGCGGTGCTGCTGAGCCTGGCGTCCAACCCCAAGTTGCAGGCGCACCCGGAGCTGCGCCAGTTGCTTGAGGAGCAGCTGGAGCAGGTGCAGCAGCGGCTCAACCGCGAGTTGAACCGCGCGCGCCTGGCCGGCGATGCGTTACCCGGCGCGCTGTTCGATTGCGACGCCGAGCTGCCGGGGCTGCTGGCGACCCTGAGCATGATCCATGGCGAGCACCTGGACCTGAGCTATCAGGCGGCTCCCGGCCTGCAACTGCCCTGGGACCGGGAAGACCTGCTGGAGCTGCTGGGCAATCTGCTGGACAACGCTTGCAAGTGGGCCGATGCCGAAGTGGCGCTGAGCGTGTGGCAAACCGCCGAGGGTTATGGCCTGGCGGTGGACGACGACGGGCCGGGGATTCCCGAGGAGCAGCGCAGCCAGGTGTTCAGCCGTGGCACGCGCCTGGACGAACAGACCGACGGCCACGGCCTGGGCCTGGGCATCGTGCGCGACATAGTCGAAAGCTGGGGCGGGGTGCTGCGCTTGCTGGAAAGCCCGCAGGGCGGCCTGCGGGTGTTGATCGAGTTGCCTGGGCGCTGATATTGCCGGTGCTGAATCCCTGAATCCCTGTAGCCGCTGCCGAGGCACTCCCGAAATGGATTCCCCTCCCAACAGGGGGGAGGGGGCTTGAGGTGTCAGACCCGGAACTGGTCCATCAGGCTCTGCTGCTGGTTGGCCAGGCTGTTCAGCGACTGGCTGACCCGCGCCGATTCGTTGGCCTGCTCCGACAGCGATTCGGTGACGTCGCGGATGGTCGCCACGTTGTTGTTGATCTCCTCGGCCACCGCGCTTTGCTCTTCGGCGGCGCTGGCGATCTGCAGGTTCATGTCACTGATCACCGTCACCGCGTCGCCGATCTGCCGCAGGGCGGTGACCGCCTGGCCGACCTGCTCGACGCTGCCCTGGGCCTGGCGATGGCTGTTGCCCATCGAACCGACCACTTCCTGGGTGCCGCTTTGCAGCTGCTCTATGACCTGGCGGGTGTCCTCCACCGATTCCTGGGTGCGCCGGGCGAGGTTGCGCACTTCGTCGGCGACCACCGCGAAACCGCGCCCGGCCTCGCCGGCGCGAGCGGCCTCGATGGCGGCGTTGAGGGCCAGCAGGTTGGTCTGCTCGGCGATGGCGCGAATCACTTCCAGCACCGAGCCAATCTTTTCACTGTTGGCGGCCAGGCCTTCGACCTGGGTCATGGCGGTGCTCATATCGGCCGCAAGGTGATCGATGCTCGCGGTGGTGCGGTCGATCACGCTCAGGCCCTGGCGCGTGGCCTGGTCGGCATCGCGGGCGGCCTGGGCAGCCTGGGCCGCGCTGCGGGCGACGTCCTGGGCGGTGGCGCTCATCTCGTGGGACGCGGTGGCTACCTGATCGACCTGGCGATACTGCTGCTCCATGCCGGCGCTGGTCTGGGTGGCGATGGCCGAGGACTGGTCGGCGGTGCCGCGGGCGTCCTGCACCGAGCGTTTCACCTCGGCGATGATCGGTTGCAGCTTGTCGAGGAAGCGGTTGAACCAGCCGGCCAGCTGGCCCAGTTCATCTTTTTTGTCGTAGGCCAGGCGCCGGGTCAGGTCGCCTTCGCCGCTGGCGATGTCTTCCAGCATGTGCGCCACGCCGAGGATCGGCCGGGTCACGCTGCGCGCCATCAGCCACACCAGCAGCAGGCCGAGCACCGCGGCCAGCAGGCCCAGACCCAGTTCGACCAGGGTGCCGGCCTTATTGCTCTGGTCCAGCTGGTTTTTCAGGGTTTCGGCCGGGCCCACCAGGACCCGCTCCGGCACTTGCAGCAGCACGCCCCAGGGCTTGCCGTCGGGAATCGGGGTGAAGGGCGCGAGCACTTTCAGGGCGTTGTCGTTGTGCAGGCTCTGGGTCTGGGTGCTGGCCGACAGCAGGCGGATCAGTTCGCCACCGTTGGTTTTGTCCAGTTGGTCCAGGCGCTGGCTGAGCTTGCTGGCGTCGGCGCTGTAGCCGGCGAGCAGGCCGACCGGGCTGATGATGCTGACCGTGGTCTGGCCGTCGTAGAGCGCCTTGCTCGCTTGCTGGCTGACCGATTGCAGGCTGTTGAGGTTGATGTCCACCGACAGCGAGGCGATGACTTTGCCGTTCACCAGCAGCGGGAACACGATGCTGGTCATCAGCACGTTCTGGCCGTCGATCACATAGAAGTAGGGCTCGATCACACAAGGCTTGAGGGTGCTACGCGGGCAGGTGAACCAGGCATTGGCCGGCTGGCCGCTGGGGCCGGTGGTGGTGTCGCTCATGTCGCTTTCCGGCAGCGCCATGGAGGTCAGCTTGCCCGGGGTCGGCTGCGACCAGTAGAGGGCGAAGCGGCCCTTGTCGTTGCTGCCCAGTTCGCTCTGGCCGCTAAAGAGTTCGTCCTTGCCGTCCAGCGCGTTGGCTTCGAACACCAGCGACAGGCCGAGCAGGTCGGGGTTGGCCTGCAACGCCGACTTCACCTGGCGGGTCAGGTCCTCGCGCAGGTCGAAGGCATCGAGGAAGCGCTTTTCGGCCTGCTCGCGCAGGAACAGCACCTGGCGCGAGAAGCCGTGGCCGTATTGATAGGCGTCCATGAATTGCTGGCGGATGCCCAGCGCCTGGACCTCGCCCTGGGCCTCGATGCGGGCCTGGGCGGCTTCGTTGAGCATCTCCATGCTCGAGGCCTTCACCAGTGCGGAGCTGTGCTCCATGCGGTACAGCGAAAGCCCCACCAGCAGGGTCACTACACCGGCCAGGCAGAGGCCGGCGAGCAGGGTGATTTTCCACTGGATGGAAAGTTGTCTGAGCGACATGGAGACGTCCTTATTCGATATTTATTTGAGACTTTGCAGCGTATCGGCCGCAGAACGGCCTTCTTTAAACGCTTGTTCGAATGCCGCTCCCTGTAGCCGCTGCCGCAGGCTGCGATCGAGTGCGCAGCACTCGCAAAGGCACGCAATGCGACTGGCCTGGAAGACTCGATCCTCAGACCCGGCGTCCGCTGCGCGGCCGATCGCAGGCTGCGCCAGCGGCTACAAGTGACGGCGGAGCTGCCGGCGCAGGCGGTAGTCGGTCGGGCAGCGAGTGCCCGCCGGTTTTGACAAGCGTTGCCCGCTGCTGCAAAGTGCGCGCCCTCTAATAAGACCCTCCTTTTTCAATCCGGCGTCGGCAATGCTTGCCCTCTGGCCGGACTCATTCCTTTTGTGGCGTTTTCCCGCCGCAGTGCCATGAGGTAACGATGATTAATGCAGTAATTGCCGCGGTTGGCGTCATGCTGGTCCTCAGCCTGTCCCGTGTGCATGTGGTGATCGCGCTGATCGTAGGCGCGCTGGTGGGAGGGCTGACCGGTGGCCTGGGCATTGAGGCGACCCTCAAGGCCTTCAACAATGGCCTGGGTGGCGGGGCGACGGTGGCCCTGTCCTATGCCTTGCTCGGCGCCTTCGCGGTGGCGATCGCCAAGTCCGGCCTGGCCCACGCCCTGGCGGACAAGATCCTGCTGCTGGTGGACCGTCAGGACGCCAATGGCGGCGGCAACGTCAAATGGCTGCTGATCGGCCTGTTGTGGGTGGTGGCGATCGCCTCGCAGAACATCCTGCCGATCCACATCGCCTTCATCCCGCTGCTGGTGCCGCCGCTGTTGTATGTGCTGAGCAAACTGCAGCTGGACCGACGGCTGATCGCCTGCGTCATCACCTTCGGCCTGATCACCCCGTACATGTTCCTGCCGGTGGGGTTCGGCAACATCTTCCTCAACGAGATCCTGCTGGCCAACGTCGCCCGCAGCGGCGTGGACATCAGCAACATCAATGTCACCCACGCCATGGGCATTCCGGCGCTGGGCATGGTCTTCGGCCTGCTGCTGGCCTTTGTCAGCTACCGCAAGAAGCGCGTGTATGACCTGGAGCTGATCGAGAAAGTCGAGCAGGTGACGGTGCAATACAACCCGCGCACGCTGCTGGTGGCGGGCCTGGCGATTGTCGCGGCCTTTGTCATCCAGCTGTTGCTGGACTCGATGATTATCGGCGCGTTGTCCGGCTTCCTGATCTTCTCGGTGTCGGGCATCGTGCGCTGGCGCGAGACCGACGACCTGTTCACCGAAGGCATGAAGATGATGGCGATGATCGGCTTCATCATGATCGCCGCCGCCGGTTTCGCCGAAGTGATGAAGGCCACCGGCGAGGTGAAAAGCCTGGTGGAGTCCTCGGCCAGCTGGATCGGCCACAGCAAGGGCGTGGGTGCCTTGCTGATGCTGCTGGTGGGGTTGCTGGTGACCATGGGCATCGGCTCGTCGTTCTCCACCGTGCCGATCCTGGCGACCATCTTCGTGCCGCTGTGCGTGCAGCTGGGCTTCAGCCCGCTGGCCATCGTCTGCATCGTCGGCACCGCCGGTGCATTGGGCGACGCCGGCTCGCCGGCCTCGGACTCGACCCTGGGCCCGACCTCCGGCCTGAACATCGACGGCCAGCACCACCACATCTGGGACACCGTGGTCCCGACCTTCCTGCACTACAACCTGCCGCTGCTGGCGTTCGGCTGGGTGGCCGCCATGGTGCTCTGAGCCCGCGGGGGTTCAGTTGCACCGCGTTGTTCCTATCGCGAGCAAGCTTCGCTCCTACAGAAGCATCAGATATCTGTAGGAGCGAAGCTTGCTCGCGAAAGATCTCCAGGACGCTGCGTATCCGCAGATTCCGCTCTTCATCCTGCGGGGCTCAACTTTTGTGGCGGCGTGCCGTTAAGTCTGTATCACGCCAACAACATCAAGAGTGAACCTCCTATGCGCTTAAGTCTGAAGGGCAAAGTCCTGTCCCTCGCGGTCCTCCCGGTCCTGTTGTTTGCGCTGGTGATCAGCCTGACCACGGTCGTCATGCTCAAGGAGCAGGCGCAGAACGAGGTGGACGAGACCCGGCAGCGCCTGCTCGGCGAGGCCAAGACCACGCTGCAAAGCTATGTGGAGGTGGCCTTGAGCACCGTCAAGCCGCTCTACGACGCGGCGGCGCCCGGCGATACTGCGGCCCGCGCCCAAGTGGTGAAGCTGCTGTCGAACATCACCTACGGCAAGGACGGTTACTTCTTCGGCTACGACTCCGAGACGGTGCGCCTGTTCAAGGGCAACAGCCCGGACGGCGTCGGCAAGAGCTTCAAGGACAACCGCGATCCCAACGGCGTGTACGTCAACCGCGAACTGGTCAAGGTCGGCAAGGATGGCACGCATTATGTGCAGTACAGCTCGACCCAGCCGGGCAGCGACGTGCTGGTGCCGAAGCTGGGGTACACCGAATACCTGCCCAAGTGGGACCTGATCGTCGGCTCCTCGGTGAACCTGGACGGCATCGACGCCCAGGTGGCCGAGGTCGAGGCCAGCGTCAACCAGCGCATGCGGGGCATGGTCCTGAGCATCATCGGCATCGCCGTGGTGGTGCTGCTGGTGATCGCCGCCATCGGCCTGCTGGTGGCCAATACCATCCTGCGGCCGCTGAACCTGATGAAGCTCAACCTCGACGATATCGCCGCCGGCGAGGGCGACCTGACCCGCCGCCTGGCCATCACCAGCCAGGACGAGCTGGGCGACCTGGCCAGTTCCTTCAACCGTTTCGTCGACAAGATCCACGGCCTGGTGCGGCAGATCACCGAGATGACCGGCCAACTGACCGGCCTGGTGACCCAGGTGTCCGAACAGGCCCAGCGTTCCGAGCAGGCCATGGAGCGCCAGCGTCACGAGACCGATCAGGTGGCCACGGCGATCAATCAAATGTCCTCGGCGGCCCAGGAAGTGGCGCGCAGTGCCCAGGGCGCGGCCGTGGCGGCGCAGCAGACCGACGAGGAAGGCCAGGCGGCCAAGCGCGTGGTGGATGGCAGCATCCAACAGATTCACGCGCTGGTCAGCGATATCCGCAGCAGCGGCACCTCCCTGGACAGCCTGCAGAAGGACGTGGCGTCGATTGTCAGCGTGCTCGACGTGATCCGCTCCATCGCCGAGCAGACCAACCTGCTGGCCCTCAACGCCGCCATCGAGGCGGCGCGGGCCGGTGAGGCCGGGCGTGGCTTCGCGGTGGTGGCCGACGAGGTCAGGGCGCTGGCCAGCCGCACCCAGCAGAGCACCCAGGAAATCCAGGGCATGATCGACCGCCTGCAACAGGGCACGCGCACTGCCGTGGAGGCCATGCGCCGCTCCAGCGATGCCGGCGACGGCACTTCGCACCAGGCCAACGAGGCGGGGGCTTCGCTGGATGCCATGGCGCAACTGATCGGCACCATCAACTCGATGAACGCGCAGATCGCCAGTGCCGCGGAAGAACAGACCGCGGTGGCTGAAGAGATCAACCGCAGCGTGCACCAGATCGCGGTGGCGGTGGACAGCGTCGCCGACGAAACCCAGCTCGGCGCCCAGACCTCGCGCAGCCTGGCCGACCTCGGCCAGCGCCTGGGCAAGCTGGTGGGGCAGTTCCGTATCTGACGCTGGAGGCTCTCTTGTAGCCGCTGCCGCAGGCTGCGATAACCTTCCGAGGCCCTCAAGAGCACGGCTCCTTCGGAGCCTATCGCAGCCTGCGGCAGCGGCTACAGGGGCTGTCAGGCATTTACATCGAGCCAGCCCCTGTAGCCCGATAAAAACCGCCTCACGGCTTGCGCGGTTTGCCGCTGCCCGGGATATGCAGGTAGGACATCACGCTTTCGGTCAGCTCGGTCGCCAGCTTGACCGCTTCCTTGTTGCGCGCCATCACCCCCGCTACCAGTCCTTCGATCAGGGCCAGCACCGCGATGTTGGAGCTGGTCATCACCGGATGGTCGGCGGGGGCGAACAGCACATGTTCGGCAATGCTGGCCAGCGGCGAGGCAGGCGAGTCGGTGATGGCCAGCACTGAGGCGCCGCGTTCGTTGGCGAAACGGGCGAGTTGCAGGGTATCGAGGGAGTAGCGCGGCAGGGAGATCGCCAGCAATACATCCTGATCGGTGATCGCGGCCAGGCGGTAGGCGGCATTTTCGTTGCCGCCCTCCATGCTGATGGCGGTGGCGTCGGCACAGAAGGGCATCAGGGTCGAGGCGGCGAGGCCGGCGAAGTAGACGCTGTTGCCAAAGCCCAGGATGTAGATCTTGCGCGCCTGGACCAGGCTGGTGACGAAGGCGTCGAAGGTCTGGGCATGATTGTTGGTCGCCGCCATGGCGAGGTTGCTGCTGGCGCTCTGGATCTGCTCGTGCAGGCCGAAGGCGCCACCGGGACGATGGGCCAGTTCGTTGCGCAGCTTGTCGACCGGCGAGACCATTTGCTGCAGCGTCGTCACCAACTCGGCCTTCATGCCGGTGTAGCCGCCGAGATCGAGGGTCTTGGCCAGTCGGTTGACCGCCGCCGGCGAGGTCGAGGTTGCGTGGGCCATCTCCTCGATGGTCAGCGTCGCGGCCTTCAACGGATGGCGCAGGATAAAGTCCGCGACCTTGCGCAGCGACGGCGGCAGGTCGGCAACGATTTGTGCCAGTTTGCGCATCACCGGCGCGGCATAGACCGTGGTGTCTTTCAGTGGGGTCGGCATATCCGGCTCACATGTCCTGAGGATGGGAGGAGGGGCACAAGGTTGGCGGAGTGTATCCGAAGCCGCCCCCTGGCGTGCAGCGCCAGGCCAGGGGGCGCCGCGTCGGGTTATTTCAGGCTGCCGGCGAGGAACTGCCGCAGGCGTTCGGACTGGGGCCTGGCCAGCACTTCGCGCGGCTCGCCGCGTTCTTCGACCAGGCCCTGGTGGAGGAATACCAGCTGGTTCGAAACCTCGCGGGCAAAACCCATTTCGTGGGTCACCACGACCATGGTCCGGCCTTCCTGGGCGAGGTCCTGCATCACCTTGAGCACGTCGCCGACCAGTTCCGGGTCGAGTGCCGAAGTCGGCTCGTCGAACAGCATCACTTCCGGCTCCATGGCCAGCGCCCGGGCAATCGCCACGCGCTGCTGCTCGCCGCCCGACATATGGGCCGGCCAGGCGTCCATGCGGTGCGCTACGCCGACCTTGTCCAGGTAGTGCCCGGCCTTTTCCCGGGCCTCCTGCTTGCTCAGGCCCAGCACATGCACCGGTGCTTCCATGACGTTTTCCAGGGCGCTCATGTGCGACCACAGGTTGAAGTGCTGGAACACCATCGACAGCCGCGAACGCATGCGTTGCAACTGCCTGGGGTCGGCCGCCTTGAGGCTGCCGAGTTTACTGGCGCGCAGTTCGAGGGGTTCGCCATTGAGCACGATGCTGCCTGCGCTGGGCTGCTCCAGCAGGTTGATGCAGCGCAGGAAGGTGCTTTTGCCGGAACCGCTGGAGCCGATGAGGCTGATCACGTCGCCGGCTTTCGCCTGCAGGGACACACCCTTGAGCACCTGGTGCGCGCCGTAGCTTTTGTGCAAGTCCTGAATTTCAAGTTTGTACATGGTTGCGATTCTCTGGAGTCAGTCGCTGAGCAGGCGACCCTGGCGGATGGGGGTATTGCCGGCCACCTTGGCCAGCCACAGACCGGGTTGGGCAAAACGCAGGCGCTCGCGGGCATAAAGGATGCCGTTGGTCTCGGCGCGCACCAGGCTGTGGTGATCGGTCAGCGGGTCGATGACCTCGAACAGCGGGTCGCCGACCTTGACCCGGGCCCCCAGGGGTTGCAGAAAACTCACCACCCCCGGGTGCGGCGCATAGGCGTACTGCGCGCCGGCGAAGGGCGTCGCTTCGCAGATGCACGGTGGCGGTGTCGGCCAGCCGCCGCTGATCAGGCCCTGGTCGGCGAGGTAGCCGAGAATGGCCTGGGCGCTGTCGGCGCAGGGCTCGCGTTCGGTGTCGGCCATGCCGCGCAATTCGATGGTGGTGGCCACGCACGCCAGCGGAATATCGGCCGCCGGAAAGCGCTCGGCCAACTGTAGCCAGGGGATCGCGCAGGCTTCATCGAAAGCGCTGCCGCCCGCGGCCTCGGCCAGCAGGGCGACCCCTGCGTACAGGCGCGCGGCCAGAGAGCGCAGGTGTGGCCAGTTCTGCGGCATGGCGTACAGCAGCATCACCGACTCGAAGTCGCAGTGCAGGTCCAGCACCACATCGGCATCGCAGGCATGCTGCAACAACAGGCGGCGCAGGCCGTCGAGTTCCGAGTCTGGCGCCGGCATGTCTGCCAGGGCATCGAGCAGGGCGCGGCGGATCAGCGCGATGTTGGCGCTGGCGTCGTCGCCCAGCCGGCCTTCCAGCAACGGCGTCACGGCCTCGGTCAGCTCCGGGAAATCGCGATTGAAGTTCTTGCCGCTGCCGAACTCGAAGCGGCCTTGGTGGGTGGCCTGGAACATCTGGGCGATGCCGATCGGGTTGGCCATCGGCACCAGCTCGATCACCCCCGTCAGGCGGCCTTGTTCTTCCAGTTCGAGCAGGCGCCGCTTGAGTTCGACGGCCACCCGCATGCCCGGCAGCTCGTCGGCGTGCAGGGACGCCTGGATGTAGGCCTTGCGCGGCCCGCTGCCGAAACGAAACAGCGTCAGCTGGCGTTCGGTACCCGAAGCGCTCCAGGGCAAGCGGTATTGAATGTGTTCCATGACAGCTCCTCAGTGCTTGCGCGGTGCCAGGTACGCCAGCCAGCGGCGCTCGGCGAGCTTGAACAGGCGGACCAGGATGAAAGTCAGGACCAGGTAGATGAGCCCGGCGGTGATGAACGCCTCGAACGGCAGGTAGAAGCGCGAACTGACGGTGCGCGCGGCGCCGGTGATGTCGACGAGGGTGACGATGGAGGCCAGGCTGGTGGTTTGCAGCATCATCAGCACTTCGTTGCTGTACTGCGGCAGCGCCCGGCGCAAGGCCGAGGGCAGGAGAATGCGCCGGTACAGGGTCAGGCGCGACATGCCCATGGCCCTGGCGGCCTCGATCTCGCCGTGGGCCGTGGCCTTCAGGCTGCCGGCCAGCAGTTCGGCGCTATAGGCGCCGGTGTTGAGCGCGAAGGCCAGGCAGGCACAGAAGGTGGCGCTGGAGAGGTAAGGCCAGAGCAGGCTCTGGCGTACCGCTTCGAACTGGGCCAGGCCGTAGTAGATCAGGAACAGCTGCACCAGCATCGGCGTGCCGCGGATCACGTAGGTGTAGAGCCACGCCGGGAAGTTGATCAGCGGCGAGCGGGACACCCGCATCAGCGCCAACGGAACCGCCAGCAGCAGGCCGCAGGCCAGGGAAATCAGCAGCACTTTGAGGGTCACCAGTACGCCACCGAAATACAGCGGCAGGTTCTCCCAGATCAGGTGGTAGTCGAGAATCATGGGGGCTCCCAATCACAGTTCGGCGGCTTTGAGGCCGACCGAGTAGTGTTTTTCCAGATAACGCAACACCAGCAACGACAGGCTGGTCAGCAGCAGGTAAAGCGCCGCCACGGCGAGAAAGAAGGTGAAGGGTTCATGGGTGGCGTCCGCCGCGTTCTTGGCTTTGAACATCATGTCCTGCAGGCCGATCACCGAAATCAGCGCGGTGGACTTGGTCAGTACCAGCCAGTTGTTGGTGAAGCCGGGAATGGCGAAGCGAATCATCTGCGGCACCAGAATCCGCCAGAATACTTGGGCGCCACTCATGCCATAAGCCGCGCCGGCCTCGGCCTGGCCCTTGGGGATCGCCATGAAGGCGCCGCGAAAGGTCTCCGAGAGATAGGCGCCAAAAATGAAGCCCATGGTGCAGACGCCGGCGATAAACGGGTTGATGTCGAAATAGCGGGTGTAACCGAGCGCCAGGGCAAGGCGGTTCACCAGATCCTGGCCGCCGTAGAAGATCAGCAGGATCAACACCAGGTCGGGAATCCCGCGAATCAGGGTCGTATACCCTTCGCCCAGCATCGCCAGCCATTTCAGCGGCGACAGGCGAAAGGCCGCGCCGACCAGGCCCAGGGCAATGGCCAGGGTCATGGAGGTCAGCGCCAGGTTGATGGTCAGCCAGGCGCCATCGAGAATGCTCGATCCGTAGCCGTGGAGCATGATGAAGTTCCTCAAGCGAGCGCCGCGAGGCGCAAGGCGGGCGCGGCACCGGCAACGGGCCGGCGCCAGGGCCCTGGGTCAGGCTTATTCGCCGTAGATATCGAACGCGAAGTAACGGGCCATTACCTGCTGGTACTTGCCGTTGGCGCGGATGGCGTCGATGGCCGCATTGAGGCGCGCGGCATTGGCGCTATCGCCCTTGCGCACGGCGATCCCGGCGCCCCTGCCGAAATAGTTCGGGTCGCTGATGTCCGGCCCGACCAGGGCGAAACCCTTGCCTGCCGCGGTCTTGATAAAGCTCTCGTCGGTGTTGACGATGTCAGCGAGGGTGGCGTCCAGACGGCCCGAGGCGAGGTCGAGGAAGGCTTCGTTCTGCGAGGCGTAGCGCACCACCTCGATCCCGGCGTTGGCCAGTTGCTCGGTGGCGAAACGGTCGTAGGTCGAGGAGCGTTGCACGCCGACTTTCTTGCCCTTGAGGTCCTGCACCGGGTCGTTGATCACATTGCCGGCCTTCATCGCGAACTTGCCCGGCGTGTGGTAGTACTTTTTGCTGAAGTCGACCGACTTCATCCGGTCCTCGGTGATCGACATCGACGACAGCACGGCATCGATCTTGCGCACCTTGAGCGACGGGATCATGCCGTCGAATTCCTGGATGACCCACTCGCATTTCACCTTCATCTCTGCGCATAAGGCGTTGCCGATGTCGTAGTCGAAACCACTGACGTTGCCCTCTGGCGTCTTGAAGGAAAAGGGCGGGTAGGCGGCTTCGATGCCGATACGCAGGCGGTCTTCGTCGGCGTGGGCCAGGAAGCTTGCGGCGCACAGCGCCAGAGCACCTAGAAGTTCTGTCTTGTTCATATTGTTGACTCCTTGGAGGGGCGTTGGGGTGGTACGGGTACAAGCCGTCCGTTCTGGCGTGCTTCGGTCCTGGTGATTTTGGTGTGGCTATAAATGACATGTATTATTTCAGAAATCAATATTGTGAAAATAATAATGTCAGAATGGCCCGTACGGATATCTGGCCGCACCGGTCGGCGCAGCCTGTCGGGATGGATTTGGGGGAGGGGGGCGTACGTGATGCAGGGGCAGGGTTATTGCGGTGTAGAAGCGAGCGGGCGGCGATCCGGCTTGCCCGCGATGGCGTCATCAGCGACGCCACCTCAATCAGGATTACACCGCGCTGTTCGCCGTCACGTCGCGCATCAACAAGGCAAAGCGCAGATCCACGGCGTCCGGGATCGGCAGGTACACCGTATGCCCGTCCCCCGGCGCGACCTCGATCGGCTCGCCGCGCACGTTGTGCAACTGGTGCAGGTCGAAGTGGAAGTTGCCCTTGGGCGTCATCAGTTCCATATGGTCGCCCAGGGCAAAGCGGTTCTTCACCTTCACTTCCGCCAGCCGGTCGCGGCGTTCGCCGGTGAGTTCGCCGACGAACTGCTGGCGTTCCGACACCGAGCTGCCGTTCTGGTAGTTCTGGTACTCGTCGTGCACGTGGCGGCGCAGGAAACCTTCGGTGTAGCCACGCTGGGCCAGGGACTCCAGGTCGTTCATCAGGCTGCGGTCGAACTCGCGGCCGGCCACTGCGTCGTCGATGGCCCGGCGATAGACCTGGGTGGTGCGGGCGCAATAGAAGTGCGACTTGGTGCGGCCCTCGATCTTCAATGAGTGCACGCCCATGCGCGTCAGGCGCTCGACATGCTGCACCGCGCGCAGATCCTTGGCGTTCATGATGTAGGTGCCGTGCTCGTCCTCGAAGGCTGGCATCGCTTCGTCCGGGCGATTGGCCTCGCGCAGCAGGAACACCTGGTCGGTCGGCGCGCCCAGGCCCAGGGTCGGCTCGGGCTGGAACGGCTGGACGATCTCGCCGAGGGTATTCTGCGTAGCCTCCTGGGCCTGGTATTTCCAGCGGCAGGCATTGGTGCAGGTGCCCTGGTTGGCATCGCGCTTGTTCATGTACCCCGACAGCAGGCAGCGCCCGGAATAGGCCATGCACAGCGCGCCGTGGACGAATACCTCGAGCTCCATGGCCGGCACTTGCTGGCGGATTTCCTCGATCTCTTCCAGGGACAGCTCGCGGGACAGGATGATCCGGCTCAGGCCCTGTTGCTGCCAGAACTCGACGCTGGCCCAGTTCACCGTATTGGCCTGCACCGACAGGTGGATCGGCATCTGCGGGAAGTGCCGGCGCACCAGCATGATCAGCCCCGGGTCGGACATGATCAGCGCGTCCGGGGCCATGGCGATCACCGGCTCCAGGTCCTTGAGGAAGGTCTTGAGCTTGGCGTTGTGCGGGGCGATGTTGACCACCACGTAGAAGCGCTTGCCCTGGCCCTGGGCCTCGCGAATGCCGAGGGCCAGGTTGGCGTGGTCGAATTCGTTGTTGCGCACCCGCAGGCTGTAGCGCGGCTGGCCGGCGTACACCGCGTCGGCGCCATAGGCGAAGGCGTAGCGCATGTTTTTCAGGGTGCCGGCGGGGGCGAGCAGTTCGGGACGGGTCAGGGGCGTCATGGCGATTGTCGATGGCAAAAGGTCGCGAGGGTAAGGCCAGGGCCGGTTGGCGGCATTGATCTGGATCTATGCTCGACGAATAAAACAGGGCACTTGGCCGAACGCCGGCGGACTAACGCTTTAGGAGCGCTTTGCGGCGTCCTGGACCTTATTGACGGGGAGCGGACATGAACCAGCACCTCATGCAACACAAAAGCCTGTTGCTTCTGCTGACCCTGGTGACCGTCGCCTTTATCTGGCTTCTGCTGCCCTTTTACGGCCCGGTGTTCTGGGCGGTGATTCTCGGCATCCTGTTCGACCCGCTGCAACGGCGCCTGCAACTCAAGTTCGGTTGGCCACGCAACCTGACCGCCCTGTGCACCCTGAGCATCTGCCTGGTCATCGCCATTCTGCCGGTGGCGATCATCAGCACCTTGCTGGTGCAGGAGGGCGCCAACCTCTACCAGAGCATCGAAAGCGGCAAGCTGGACATCGCCGGTCACCTGGACCAGTTCAAGCACAGCCTGCCGCCGTACTTCCAGCAACTGCTGGACCGTTTCGGCCTGGGTGAGCTGGAGAGCGTGCGCGAGAAAATCGTCAAGAATGCGCTGCAAGGCAGCCAGTTCTTCGCCACCCAGGCGTTCAGCGTCGGCCAGGGCACCTTCAAGTTCGTGGTGAGCTTTTTCGTGATGCTGTACCTGTTGTTCTTCTTTTTGCGCGATGGCCCCGAACTGGTACGCAAGGTGCGCATCGCGGTGCCGTTGGCCGAGCACCAGAAACGCCGGCTGCAGCTCAAGTTCAATCGGGTGGTGCGGGCCACGGTGAAGGGTAACGTGCTAGTGGCGATCAGCCAGGGGCTGCTGGGCGGGTTGATCTTCTGGTTTCTGGAGATTCCCAGCCCGCTGCTGTGGGCGGTGCTGATGGCCCTGCTGTCGTTGTTGCCGGCGGTGGGCGCGGCGATTGTCTGGGGCCCGGTGGCCCTGTACTTCCTGTTCAGCGGGGCGATCTGGCAAGGGGTGCTGCTGGGCTTGTACGGGGTGTTCGTGATCGGCCTGGTGGATAACGTGCTGCGCCCGATCCTGGTGGGCAAGGACACCAGGATGCCGGATTACCTGATTCTGATTTCAACCCTGGGGGGCCTGGCGATCTTCGGCCTGAACGGCTTTGTCATCGGGCCATTGATCGCCGCGCTGTTCATCTCCAGCTGGGGCCTGTTCGTCGATACCCGGCCGCGGCCACAGCTGCCGTTGCCTTAGGCATGCAGGACGCGCTGCTCGATCTTTTGCGACAGGGCCTGGGCGGCGGTCAGCGAAGTGAGCGGGCCGCTGACCGGCTCGCCGTCGCGCACCAGGTACCAACACGCCAGCAACCCCAGTTCCCTGAGCGAGGTGGGAACGGCGCTACCGATAACGGACATGATCTGAACCTTGGGCATAAGTACCTCCATCAATCTGTGGAGTTACCTTACGGACCGGCAGGTGCTACGAAAAATCACCGCGCTCGATAGTGGACATCGATACCGGCGAAAAAAGCGCCAGCCCGATCAGTCGACGACCTGATCGAGCATGTAGACCACTTCCGGGTCGTGCAGCAGGCCCTTGCGCACCAGGTGCTCGGCCAGCAAGGCCAGGAACTTGGCGCTGCGGTGGCCTTCCAGGTGCTTGAGTTCGGTCAGGGCGCTGTACACCTTGCTCGCGGTACCCAGGGTGGGGGAGTGATGGGGGTTCTGTGTCGGCATGGGAGTCGTCCTTGTTGTTATGGGGCTGTTTTGTGGACAGATCCGATCTTGCGGACCTGGCATGACATAAATATGACAGTCGTGGGCTCGCCTACACGGGCTGCCGTTGGGCAACACTATTGCCGGATTGAATCGCAAAAACTGTTCCAGCAACGACCTTTGCAAGATTTATTCAGACGTTTGGCAAAACGCAACAGGCCCCGCTGGCGAAGGCGGGGCCTGTGGGTGTGTGGTCGCCTGGCTTACCAGCGGCCGGGGCCATAGTAGTAATGGCGGGGCGGGCCGTAGTAGCCACGAGGTGGGCCGTAGTACACCGGGGCCGGGCGGTAATAGACCGGCGGGCCTTCCACGTACACCGGCTGTGGCTGGTAGTAGACCGGTGGCGGCGCGGCATAGACCGGCTGCGGCTGGACGTAGACTGGCTGTTGCACGTAGACCGGGCGGCTGTGGCTGGCGATTACCGAACCCACTACCGCGGCGCCGACCACCGCACCGACTACCGCCGGGCCACCCCAACCACCGCCACCGTGGGCGGACGCTTGACCGGCGACAGCAAGTGCACCAATGAGCAAGGCTATCTTGGGGATTTTACGCATCATGGCTATTCCTCGGTTCCGACCCCAGCGCTCGGTCTGCAATAGACGCGAGGACTGTCGCGGGGATACTTCTAAGACCGCTTTTTTCTGAAAAACTGCACAGCCGCCGGGTAAATTTTGTGTAAGGTCTGTACCGGTTTATTGACCCTCGTCCGTGGGCGGCAGGCCCGTCTTTCAGGCACGTCGATATGATCGGGCAGAACCCGATGACTGGCTAATCCCGTCTATCCGAAAGTGCGTTCCAAGGAGATCAACATGCAGATGAACCCCAACAAAGACACCCAATTGTGTATGTCGCTGTCAGGGCGTCCGGGGAATTTCGGCTTGCGCTTTCACAATCACTTGTATGAACAGCTGGGCTTGAACTTCTACTACAAGGCCTTCAGCAGCCAGGACCTGCCAGGCGCCGTCGGCGGGATCCGCGCCCTGGGCATTCGTGGCTGTGGCGTGTCCATGCCGTTCAAGGAAGCCTGCATTGCCCTGGTGGACGAACTGGACGCCTCGGCCAGCGCCATCCAGTCGATCAACACCATCGTCAACACCAATGGCCACCTCAAGGCCTACAATACCGACTACATCGCCGTCGCCCAGTTGCTCGAACACCACCGGATTCCCAAGGACACCCGCTTTGCCCTGCGCGGCAGCGGCGGCATGGCCAAGGCGGTGGCCAGTGCCTTGCGCGATGGTGGCTACCGCGATGGCGTGATAGTTGCCCGCAATACCCAAGCCGGGCAGGCCCTCGCCGACTCGCTGGGGTATGCCTGGCAGGCGGAGCTGGGCGAATTGCGCCCGCAGATGCTGATCAACGTCACCCCGATCGGCATGAGCGGCGGTCCCGAGGCCGACCAGATGGCGTTCCCGGTCGAGGCGATCGAGGCCGCGCGCACGGTGTTCGACGTGGTGGCGGTTCCGGCGGAAACCCCGCTGATCCTGCGCGCCCGGGCCGAAGGCAAGCAAGTGATCACCGGCCTGGAAGTGATCGCCATCCAGGCCCTGGAGCAGTTCGTGCTGTACACCGGCGTGCGCCCCAGCACCGAGCAGTTCCAGCAGGCGGTGGCTTTCGCACGGGCCTGATCGACGGCGGGAGCGGGGCAGGTCCGTGGGGCGCAAAGCCCTGCCTATACTGGTCGCCAGCAAGCTCAGACTTGCCCCTGTTCCCTGCCACCGTGATCGAGGTCTGTATGCCACCTGCCATTCTCAATCTGGATCAGGCGGACCTTCAGCCGCTGCCTGAAGCCCTGAGCCCCACCGGCGAGACCGCCGGCCGTTATGTCCAGCGCATCGCCCGCATCGGCCAGCAACTGGGCGCCCGGAAGCTCGGCTACCGGCTGATTGCCCTGGGCCCGGGGATGCGTGCCAGCCCCTTCCATAACCATCGCGTCAACGAAGAGATGTTCTACATAGTCGCCGGCGAGGGCGAGATCCGCCTCGGCGCCGAGCGTTTTGCCATCCGCGCCGGCGATGTGATCGCCTGCCCGCCGGGCGATATGGACAGCGCGCACCAGATCATCAACACCAGCCAGGGCGAATTGCGCTACCTGGCGGTCAGTACCCAGGAAGCGCCGGACATCTGCGAATACCCGGACTCCGGCAAATATGTGGTGATGAAGGACTTCAAGATCGACGATGAGGGCAACGCCTCGGGATTCGTCGCGGTGGCGCGGCATGCGGACGGGGTGGATTACTGGGACGGGGAGTAGCGGGAAGTCTTCTGAGGCTTTACCCCGACTGCGTCGGCGATCGCAGCCTGCGGCAGCGGCTATAAGGCGCTGCCGCAGGAGCGGGGATCAGCCTTCGAGTTTCGCCAGGCGTTCTTCGAGGGCGGCGATGCGCGCTTCCAGCTCTTCGATGCGCTCCGCCGATACGCCGTTGGCCGAGCCGCGCTCCACCGGGTTCTGCCGGGCGGCGAGGATCGCTTCGATATCCGCTGGGTCGCCCAGGGCATGCATGTAGCGATCTTCGCGCTGCCCGGCCTGGCGCGGAATCAGCAGCGCCAGGCCACGGGCGATCAGGCGTTCCAGTTGGTGCACCACCTGTTCGCTGTCTTCGAAGTCGTGCATGCGGCTGCTGCGGGTCAGCAGTTCGTTGACGGTCTGCGGACCGCGTAAAAACAGCAGTCCGGCCAGGGCCACCTGTGCCGGTACCAGCTCCAGCGCCTTGTCCAGGCGATGCTCCCAGCGGTCGGCGCGGCTGCCCATCACCAGGCGGGCGAAGCCGCGGTTTTCCAGGGCGCGCAGGCTCTGGCCGACCTGGCCCTGGGTGAGGTTCATCACCGGTTCGCGGCTGGTTTTCTGGTTGCAGGCGATGACCAGGGCATTGAGGGTCAGCGGATAGGTTTCCGGGCTGGTGGCCTGCTTCTCGATCAGCGATCCGAGAATGCGCAGTTCGGTGCTGCTCAGTTGCAATTGCTCGCTGGAGGTTTCTTGCTCGATGCTCATCGCGCGTTCCCTATGCTGTCGAAGGCGACTAGCCTAATCCTTGCTGGATAAAAGACAAGCCGCCGGCGGCACCCAAGCAGGTCTATAATCGCGCCACCTTTGTTTGTGCTTTTTTCTGTCAGCCTGTCGAGATCACCATGACTATTTCCCTGTACGCCGCCTCCGTTCCTGTCTTCAAGCAAATGCTCAACGCCCTGAGCGATGTCCTGAACAAGGCCGAAGCCCACGCCACCGCCAAGAACATCGACCCGAATGCCTTCCTCCAGGCGCGCCTGTACCCGGACATGTTCCCGCTGATCCGCCAGGTGCAGATCGCCGTCGATTTCGCCAAGGGCGTTTCCGCTCGCCTGGCTGAAGTCGAACTGCCGAAGTACGACGACAGCGAAACCACCTTTGCCGAGCTGCAGGCGCTGCTGGCCAAGGTCCTGGCCTTTATCGACGGCATCCAGCCAGCGCAGATCGATGGCAAGGAAGGCATCGAGATCGTCACCCGTCCGGGCACCCCGAAAGAGAAGCGCTTCAGTGGCCAGTCCTACCTGCTGACCTACGGCCTGCCGCAGTTCTTCTTCCATGTCACCACCACCTACGCGATCCTGCGCCACAACGGCGTGGAAATCGGCAAGCGCGACTACATGGGCGCTTTCTGATGTAGTTGGGGGCCAAGCCCATAAAAAAGCCCGGCAAGGTGCGAGCCTTGCCGGGCTTTTTAGTGCGCGCTATTCGTGCAGGATCAGGCGGTCTGGCGGACTTTCTCTTCCTGGGCCATGCACGCGGCGGCGGTGAAGAGCACGTCGGTGGAGGAGTTCAGCGCGGTTTCCGCCGAGTCCTGCAGTACGCCGATGATGAAGCCGACGGCGACCACCTGCATGGCGATTTCGCTGGGGATGCCGAACAGGCTGCAGGCCAGCGGAATCAACAGCAGCGAACCGCCGGCCACGCCGGAAGCGCCACAGGCACAGATGGCGGCGACTACGCTGAGCAGCACGGCGGTGGGCAGGTCGACGGCGATACCCAGGGTATGCACGGCCGCCAGGGTCAGCACAGTGATGGTGATGGCGGCACCGGCCATGTTGATGGTGGCGCCCAGCGGGATCGACACCGAATAGGTGTCTTCATGCAGGCCCAGGCGCTTGCTCAGCTCCAGGTTGACCGGAATGTTGGCCGCCGAACTGCGGGTGAAGAAGGCGGTGATGCCGCTTTCGCGCAGGCACATGAGCACCAGCGGGAACGGGTTGCGGCGGATCTTCCAGAACACGATCAGCGGGTTCATCACCAGCGCGACGAACAGCATGCAGCCAATCAGTACCGCCAGCAGGTGCATATAACCGAGCAGGGCGCCGAAGCCGGAGGTGGCCAGGGTCGAAGCCACCAGGCCGAAGATGCCCAGGGGGGCGAAGCGGATCACCACTCGGACGATCAGGGTCACGCCGTTGGACAGGTCGTCCAGCACGGTGCGGGTGGTGACGCCGGCATGGCGGATGGCCACGCCCATGCCGATGGCCCAGGCCAGGATGCCGATGAAGTTGGCGTTCATCAGCGCGCTGACCGGGTTGTCCACCATGCTCAGCAGCAGGCTTTGCAGGACTTCGCTGATGCCGCCGGGGGCGGAGATGGCGACATCATGGGTGCTCAGCACCAGGGAGGAGGGGAACAGGCTGCTGGCGATCACCGCCACCACCGCCGCGGCGAAAGTGCCCAGCAGGTAGAGCCAGAGGATCGGGCGGATATGGGTTTCCTGGCCGTGCTTGTGGTTGGCGATGGAGGCCATCACCAGCACGAATACCAGGATCGGCGCGACGGCTTTCAGCGCCGAGACAAAGACCTTGCCGATAAAGGCGGTGGATTTCGCCAGTTCGGGGGTCAGCAGCGCCAGGGCGATACCGGCGATCAGGCCAATGACGATCTGCGTGACCAGGCTGGTGCGTTTGAGTTTTTCCAGGAGCGACGGGGGCGAAGCAGTCATAGCGGTATCTCTGATTTTTTTAATATGCCGTGCGTCGACGTGGGACGCCGTGCTGATGAGTTGCTGAAGGTACGGGGTGTTGCGGCAGGGGGCGGACTTTATCACACGGGGTTCGCCCACGGATGTGACGATCTGCCACCTGAGCCTTCAGAGTAGCCTGCGGTTTTTTCGCCGCTGCCCCAGACATGGGCGGACACATTCTGTTAGGATTCGCCATCCTCTTCTCATCTCCAGTCAGCGGGCCACCAGGCCATCGCTGATGTCGTCGTTTCCGGAGTTTTCCATGCTGTTGCCCATTCTGCTGTTGTCAGCCGCCGGTTTTACCGTGCTGACGACGGAGTTCATCATTGTCGGCCTGCTGCCTTCGATTGCCCGGGATCTTGCGGTCAGCGTGCCGCAGGCCGGCCTACTGGTGACCTTGTTCGCCTTCACCGTGGCGGCGTTCGGACCGTTCCTGACGGCCTACTTTGCCCGCTTCCAGCGCAAGCGCCTGTTCATTTCGGTGCTGGTGATGTTCGGCCTGGCCAACACCCTGGCGGCGCTGGCGCCGAATATCTGGGTGATGGCGGTGGCGCGGTTGATCCCGGCGCTGGGCTTGCCGGTGTTCTGGGCTTTGGCCAGCGAAACCGCGGTGGACATCGTCGGCCCCGACTACGCCGGGCGGGCCATCGCCAAGATCGGCTTCGGCATCGTCTGCGCCACGGTGTTTGGCATTCCGGTGGGCACGCTGATTTCCGATGCCTTCGGTTGGCGCGCCGCGTTCGGCATCCTGGCACTGGTGGCCTTTGCCAAGGCGTTGCTGCTGTATGTCTACCTGCCGCAGACCCGCGTGCACAACGAGCAGGCCAGCCTGCGCTCGCAGTTCGGCATCCTGCGCAGCCCCTTGATGCAGGGGCATGTGCTGCTGTCGATCCTGGTGTTCAGCGGCATGTTCACCGCCTACACCTACCTGGCGGATATCCTCGAGCGCCTGGCGGGTTTCAACGGCACGCTGGTCGGTTGGTGCCTGATGGGCTTCGGCGCGGTGGGTCTGATCGGCAACTCGCTGGGCGGCCGCGCGGTGGACCGCCATCCGTTGCTGGCCTCCATGGGCTTCTGCGCCTTGATGATCGGCGGCATGGTGGCGCTGGTGCCGAGCATCCACTCGCCGCTGGGCCTGGCCGCGGCCATGGGCATCTGGGGCGTGACCCAGGCGGCGCTGTTTCTGGTCAGCCATGTCCGCCTGATCAAGGCCGCGCCTCAGGCGCCGGCGTTTGCCGCTTCGCTGAACATCGCCGGAGCCAACCTGGGCATCGGCCTGGGCGCCATGGTCGGCGGCCGGGTAATCGACACCCTGGGGCTGGGCAGCCTGGGGTTCGCCGCCGCCGGTTTTATCCTGGTGTCGATCCTGCTGGCCCTGCTGTTGATGACCCTCAAGCCACAGGCCAGCTGCGCCTGACTCTCCTCAAGCGCCCATGGCGGTGAACAGCTCGCGGCGGGCGCCTTCGGTGATCGCCACGATGCCGGGGTGCTTGACCTTGCGTTCGACCGAAATGGCGTAGAACGACTCGCTGACCGCATCGGTCTGGCCGATCAGTTGCACACCGTATTGGCGCCGCACTTCGTCGGCGATCACGCTGGGGCTGATAAAGATCCCGCTGCCCGACTGGCCGAATGCCTGCATCAATGCGCTGTCGTCGAACTCACCGATGATCCTGGGTTGTATCTGCTGCTCGGCCAGCCAGCGCAGCAGCCGGCTGCGCACCACGGTTTCCTGCCCGGGAATCAGCAGCGGAGCGCCATGCAGGCTATGGGGAAAGTTCGTTCCATAGCGCTCGGCCAGTTCTTCGGTGGCGAAAAAACTGATGCCGCATTCGCCGAGTTTCTGGCTGTAGCCCTTGATGTCCAGGTGCGAAGGCATGGGGCTGTCGGAAATCACCAGATCCAGGCGCTGGATGGCCAGGTCGGCCAGCAGGCGTTCGAGTTTGTCCTCGCGGCAGGTGATGCGGATCGGTTCGTTCAGCTCCATGGTCGGGGCGATCAGGCGGTAGACGATCGATTTGGGCACCACATCGGCCACGCCGACCCGAAACAGGATCTGCTGCTCGTTGGGCTGGGCCTGGAGCATGGCTTCCAGTTCGCCGCCGAGCTGGAACATCTGCTCGGCGTAGGGCAGGGTCTGGCGCCCGGCTTCGGTCAACTCCAATTGCCGGCCGACCCGGCGAAACAACTCGATGCCGTAGGTTTGTTCGAGCAGGGTGATCTGGCCGCTGATGGTTTGCGGGGTCAGGTTCAGTTGCTCGCAAGCCCGGACGATGCTGCCGGTCTTGGCGACGACCCAGAAGTAGTGCAGTTGGCGATAGTTGAGCATGGCTGGCTTTGATTCGTAAAAATCGAAGTATAGCTGTTAAAAATACGAATTTTCCTGAAGTGTTCGCCTCCATAGAATGCCTCGCTATTGACGGGCCATCGTCTCGGCCCGGTCCGTTCTAACGAGGAAAGCGCAATGACCTATAAATCCATCGCCGCATCGTTGCTGGCGTTGTCGTTGATCACCCTTGCCGGTTGCGAGCAGGCGGAAAAAAGCGCGCAACAGCTGTTGGGCAAGGCCGCGGAAAACGCCAAGCAGGCGATCGACGACACGCACAAGGCCGCCGAACAGGCGATCAGCGACGCGACCCAAGGCTTGATCAGCAAGCAGGAAAAACCGGCTGACGAGGCCAAAGAAGCCACCTCGTCGTCCCAGGAAATCTGATTCCCCCATACCCCGACTCAGGACTGAGCCATGGAATACCTTTTACAACTCGCCGCGAGCCCCACCGCCTGGGTCGCCCTGGCAACCCTGGTGGTCATGGAAATCGTGCTCGGCATCGATAACCTGATCTTTATTTCGATCCTGACCAACAAGCTGCCCGAGCAACACCGGGCCAAGGCCCGGCGGATCGGTATCGGCATGGCCCTGATCCTGCGTCTGGCACTGCTCAGCACCATCGCCTTCATCGTGCAGCTGACCGAACCGGTGATCGATGTCTTCGGCCAGGTCTTCTCCTGGAAGGACATGATCCTGATTGCCGGCGGTCTGTTCCTGCTGTGGAAGGCCACCACGGAAATCCATCACAGCATGGACCCGGAACCGCAGGACAGCAAAAGCGAGACCGCTGGCGTGTCCTTGGGGTTCGCCGCGGCGATCGGCCAGATCCTGATGCTGGACATGGTGTTCTCCATCGACAGCATCATCACCGCGGTCGGCATGACCGAGCATTTGCCGATCATGATCATTGCGGTGGTGGTGTCGGTACTGGTGATGTTGCTGGCGGCCGAGCCTCTGGCCAAGTTCATCAATGACAACCCGACGGTGGTCATGCTGGCCCTGGGCTTCCTGATCATGATCGGCATGACCCTGATCGCCGAAGGTTTCGGTGCCCATGTGCCAAAAGGTTATGTGTACGCGGCCATGGCCTTCTCGGCGGCCATCGAGGGGCTGAATATGCTGGCTCGTCGTGCCCGGCAGAAGCGGGTGGCGGCGGAGGCGGAAGTCGAAGCCTGATTTACGGCAACAACCGACGGCGGCCTGTGTTCAAGGACACAGGCCGCCGTTTTTTATTGGGCAGAAGAAAAAGTACCAGTCAGTGCGCGGTGGCGTGATGCCGGGCCGGTTTTGCGGTTTTCGCCGCAGGAGTCGGCAAACGCGGATGATGGTGTCGGCGAACGATCCGCAAGACACCCCAGAGCATGGCAGCGGCAACGGCCAGCCAGCCGCCGATCAGCATCAGGATTGTCGTTGTCAGGCTCATGCATGCCTCCTTGTTGCCCTGTCCAGGGCACACACTCTTCGCAATGGACAGTCTAGTCGCGGATGTGTTTCAAGCCATTGACCAATAGTCGAGTGTCATCGACCGCTTTGCTCTATGGGGCGCAAATTACCGCGGCTTAACGCTATACCCCTGCATCGCGGCACCCTATGATCAGCGTTTCGGCCGGGGCTCCTGGCTTGGCGTCTGCACAAGAGAGTCATGATGGAACGGATGTTTCTGCGATTTCGAACACTGTTGTTGGCGGGCGCTTGCGCCCTGACGCTGGCCGGTTGCGCCAGCAGCGTGCAGCCGGAGATTCAGCGCCTGCCCGAGCGGGTGGAACTCAACGGCGTGCCGTTTTTCCGCGGCGAAACCTATCAGAGCGGCCCGGGCACCCTGGCCAGCATGCTGTCCCAGCAAGGCATCGCGATCACCCCAGGTCTGCTGGACAAGCCGCTGCATCTGCCAGGCGCCGAGGCGAAGTTGCAGCAGAACATGCTGACCCTGGCGCGTGAGTACGGGATGGTGGTCTATCCGCTGGACGACAATTTATCGGCGCTGCTGACCCAGGTTGCCGCGGGATACCCGGTGATGGTGCGTTACACCGAAGGTTCGGCGTTCTGGGCCGAACCTCGTTATGCCGTGCTGGCGGGCTATAACCGGCACAAACAGACGGTGCTGCTGCGAGCGGGAATGAATCGTCGTCTGTTGATGGACTTTGCCAAGTTCGAATCGGCCTGGAGCAATGCGGGGCACTGGGCGGTGTTGATTCAGGGGCCGACCCAGGTGCCAGCCCAGGTCGATCGCCAGCGTTGGCTGAAAGCGGCCGATGAGTTGGCCCAGGCCGGGCAGGAGAACGCGGCGGCACGGGCGACCAAGGCGTTGAGCGCCCACTGAGGTTGCAGAAACGCTGACGGCGCCCTTGGGCGCCGTCCTTTGAACTGGCTGCGATCGACGGATCTGCAGCCTTTTTTGTGTCTGCCGGGTTCTATTCGGCAGTTTGGGCGACGCCGCTCTGACGGCTTTTCAGGTTTTTGCCGGCCTTGTAGCTCAAGGCGGCATTCGGTACCGAGCCGCTTTTACCGGTTTCCAGCCACTGGCGGATGCGGCTGGCATCGGCGAAGTGCGTGTATTTGCCAAAGGCGTCGAGAATGACCAGGGCGACCGGGCGGTTGCTCATGCTGGTCACCAGTACCAGGCAGTGGCCTGCTTCATCGGTAAAGCCGGTCTTGGTCAGCTTGATGTCCCAGTTGGCCTTGTTGACCAGGTGATCGGTATTACGAAAACCCAGGGTGTAGTTGGGTTTGCGGAACGCCACGGTCTTTTCCTTGGTAGTGCTCAGCTCGCTCAGCAGCGGGTATTTGCGTGCCGCCAGCAACAGTTTGCTCAGGTCGCGGGCGGTGGACACGTTATGGACCGACAGGCCGGTCGGCTCGACATAGTGCGTGCTGGTCATACCCAGTGCCTTGGCCTTGGCATTCATGGCGGCAATAAAGGCTGCGTACCCGCCCGGGTAGTGGTGGGCGAGGCTGGCGGCGGCACGGTTTTCCGACGACATCAGGGCGATCAGCAGCATCTCTTTGCGTGGGAGTTCGCTCTTGAGCTTGACCCGGGAAAACACGCCTTTCATTTCCGGGGTGTTGCTGATGTCCACGGAAATGTACTCATCCAGCGGTTGTTTGGCGTCGAGTACGATCAGACCGGTCATCAGCTTGGTCACCGAAGCGATGGGCACGACCACGTCGGGATTGCTGGAATAGATGACTTTGTTGGTCTGCAGATCCAGGAGCATGGCGCTGCCGGAGGCGATGTGCAGTTGGGAGGGGTCGCGTGGCGCTTCGGTGGTTTCGCGAGCGACGGCGCTCTGCGTGATAAAGGTGCCTGTAAATGCAAAAAATAGGCTCAGGATAGAAAGACGGATTTTCACGCGGGCGGACTCATGAAGTGGATATGCCGTTCTGCAACGGGCTGCTTTCAGAAAAACGTTACATTTTATGAGTATGTGCCAGGAAAGAGCTACACGCCCGTAGGTAAAGGGCTTCAGGTAAATTAAATTTCATCCTGTATCAGTTTTGTATCAGTTCGATCCCCTTCTTTCTGGTGGGTTGATCGCCACTGCAAGCGGTGGGTATCCGCTTCAGGTTTTCGGCGAGCAGAAACAAAGAACCCCGCCAGTGGCGGGGTTCTTTTATCCGGGCTATTTCCCAGTGTCAGTCGTGCAGCGTTTCTGCCGCATACAACGTATTTTCCAGCAGGCAGGCGCGAGTCATCGGGCCAACACCGCCCGGTACCGGGGTGATCCAGCCGGCGCGGGGCAGGGCGGTCTCGTAGACCACGTCGCCCACCAGCTTGCCGTCTTCCTGGCGGTTGATGCCGACGTCGATGACGATGGCGCCTTCCTTGATCCACTCACCCTTGACCAGGCCCGGCTTGCCGGCGGCCACGACCACCAGGTCGGCACGCCCGACGTGGCCGGCCAGATCCTTGGTGAAGCGGTGGGTAACGGTAACGGTGCAGCCGGCGAGCAGCAGCTCCATCGCCATCGGGCGCCCGACGATGTTGGAAGCGCCGACCACTACCGCATCCATGCCGTACAGATCGGCACCGGTGCTTTCCAGCAGGGTCATGATGCCTTTCGGCGTGCATGGGCGTAGCAGAGGGATACGTTGGGCCAGGCGACCGACGTTATAAGGATGGAAACCATCCACGTCTTTATCCGGGCGGATGCGCTCCAGCAGCTTGGAGGCATCGAGGTGTTCGGGCAGTGGCAGTTGCAGCAGGACGCCATCGATGTTCGGGTCATCGTTGAGGCGGTCGATCAGGCCGGCCAGTGCTTCTTGAGTGGTGTCAGAAGGTAAGTCATAGGCTTGTGAAAGAAAGCCGACCTCTTCGCAGTCTTTACGCTTGTGCGAGACATAAACCTGAGAGGCCGGGTCGCTGCCGACCAGGATCACCGCGAGGCCTGGAGTACGCAGGCCTTGCTGGCGACGCTCGGCGACACGTTTGGCGATCTGCTGGCGCAGGCTAGCGGCGATCGCTTTGCCGTCGATTAGTTGTGCAGTCATGACGCGTGATTAACCATCGAGAGGGAGAGAAAAAGAGAACGCATTCTCGCATGCCAGGACGTGAGGGCAAAGGCGCTTGGTCTGCAAATTCCCCTAACTCCTTTAATTAAATGAATTTTTTTCAAAAAAGAGTTGACGACCTAACGGCTCGTCTATAACATTCGTCGCACTTGTCGGGCACAGCCTAGCACTGGTTAAGAAGGTCGGGCAGAGTTGATGTTTAACTCGTAACGACTGAAAGCACTTAGTTTGTAATCATTAAAGAATACAGATTAATAAGGCGCCCGTAGCTCAGCTGGATAGAGCATCCGCCTTCTAAGCGGATGGTCGCAGGTTCGAGTCCTGCCGGGTGCGCCATTAGGCAGCTTTGGCACAAGTAACGCAACAACGCAATATGGTGGGCGTAGCTCAGTTGGTAGAGCACAGGATTGTGACTCCTGTTGTCGTGGGTTCGATCCCCATCGTCCACCCCATATTCTGAAAGGCGCCAGATTAATAGTCTGGCGCCTTTGCTTTAAAAGCTTGATACGCGGACGTGGTGGAATTGGTAGACACACTGGATTTAGGTTCCAGCGCCGCAAGGTGTAAGAGTTCGAGTCTCTTCGTCCGCACCAATTAAGTAGCTATTTATATAGCAGAAAACGGCGCAGCACCTGAAAAGGGCTGCGCCGTTTTCGTTTCAGAAGTCTGTATTTCCAGCGGGCTGCAGGTGGTGGGCCGGGGAGGCGACGAAACACTCGTCCTTTTGTCGCTGGAATGCTGAAGGTTTACCGGTCGGGCTGTGGTTTGGTCCGGTCATCCGGGGTGTGACGCGCCATTCCTTCTATATATAGAAGCACGGGTGCAGAGGCCCTGGTTTGATTCGCTGTATTTGCTCTCAGGGCGCGGCTCAACCGTTGGTCCCCGCCTTTAAATCGCCAGCTGTTTTTTTACCCGTTTTCAGTAGGGTGACTTCTTGAGTTTGACCCACTAGAATGCATGCCCTTGATTCTGGGGTCGGAAACGGCCGGCTAACGTCTGTGCAACGAGGAATATCCATGCAAGTTTCTGTTGAAAATACTTCTGCTCTTGAGCGCCGCATGAGCATCACCGTGCCGGCTGAGCGCATCGAGACACAGGTCAACAAGCGTCTGCAGCAGACTGCCCAAAAGGCCAAGATTCCAGGCTTCCGTCCTGGCAAAGTCCCAATGAGCGTGATCCGTCAGCGTTATGAAGCTGATGCGCGTCAAGAAGCTGTGGGCGACGTGATCCAGGCTTCCTTCTACGAAGCTGTTGTCGAGCAGAAGCTGAACCCGGCTGGCGCTCCTTCGGTTGAGCCAAAGGTTCTGGAGAAGGGCAAGGATCTGGAATACGTTGCAACGTTCGAAGTGTTCCCTGAGTTCACCGTTGCCGGTTTCGAGTCCATCGCCGTTGAGCGCCTGAGCGCTGACGTGGCTGATGCCGACCTGGACAACATGCTGGAAATCCTGCGCAAGCAGAACATTCGCTTCGAAGTGGCCGACCGCGCCGCCCAGAACGAAGACCAACTGAACATCGATTTCGTTGGTAAGGTCGACGGTGAAGTGTTCGCTGGCGGTTCCGCCAAGGGTACTCAGCTGGTGCTGGGTTCCGGCCGCATGATCCCAGGCTTCGAAGAAGGCCTGGTTGGCGCCAAAGCGGGTGAAGAGCGTGTTCTGAACCTGACTTTCCCAGAGAACTACCAGAACCTGGACCTGGCTAACAAAGCCGCCGAGTTCACGGTCACCGTCAACACCGTTTCCGAGCCTAAGCTGCCAGAGCTGACCGAAGAGTTCTTCGCTCAATTTGGTATCAAAGAAGCCGGTCTGGAAGGTTTCCGCGCCGAAGTTCGCAAGAACATGGAGCGTGAACTGCGTCAGGCCATCAAGTCCAAGGTCAAGAACCAGGTAATGGACGGCCTGCTGGCTGCCAACCCGATCGAAGTGCCTAAGGCTCTGCTGGACAACGAAGTGAACCGTCTGCGCGTTCAGGCCGTTCAACAGTTCGGTGGCAACATCAAGCCTGATCAACTGCCGGCCGAGCTGTTCGAAGAGCAAGCCAAGCGTCGCGTTGTACTGGGTCTGATCGTGGCCGAAGTGGTCAAGCAATTCGACCTCAAGCCTGACGAAGCCCGCGTGCGTGAGCTGATTCAGGAAATGGCTTCTGCTTACCAAGAGCCAGAGCAGGTCGTGTCCTGGTACTACAAGAACGAGCAGCAACTGAACGAAGTCCGTTCGGTTGTGCTGGAAGAACAAGTTGTGGATACTGTTCTGCAGAAAGCTAGCGTGACCGACAAATCGGTCTCTTACGAAGAAGCGGTCAAGCCGGTAGAAGCACCACAAGCCGACTGATTTTTTACTCGTTCGAAAATACACACCATAAGCCAGCCTTCGTGCTGGCTTATGCGTATTCAAGACATGACTATTTGGGAGTGACTGCAGGACATGTCCCGCAATTCTTATTATCAGCAGAGCTCTGACATCCAGGCCGCAGGCGGCCTGGTCCCGATGGTTATCGAGCAGTCTGCCCGTGGCGAACGCGCCTATGACATCTACTCGCGCCTCCTCAAGGAGCGGGTGATCTTCCTGATTGGCCCGGTAGAAGACTACATGGCCAACCTGGTCGCGGCACAATTGCTCTTCCTTGAAGCGGAAAACCCGGACAAGGACATCCATCTCTACATCAACTCGCCAGGCGGTTCGGTGACTGCAGGCATGTCGATCTACGACACCATGCAATTCATCAAACCGGACGTTTCCACCATCTGCATCGGCCAGGCCTGCAGCATGGGGGCCTTCCTGCTCGCCGGTGGCGCAGCGGGCAAGCGTCATTGCCTGCCTAACTCGCGGATGATGATTCACCAGCCATTGGGCGGTTTCCAGGGCCAGGCGTCGGATATCGACATCCATGCCAAGGAAATCCTGCACATCCGTTCGCGTCTGAACTCGCTGCTGGCTCATCACACCGGTCAGAGCCTCGAGACCATCGAGCGCGATACCGAGCGCGACAACTTCATGAGCGCAGAGCGCGCGGCTGAATACGGCCTGATTGACTCTGTGATCACCAAGCGTCAAATGCCTGCCTAAGCAACTCAAATGTAGGTGGTTGGTTTAACCGGCCACCTGTGGGCTTGAAAAAGCCCGCAATTGCCTTCATCTTGTGTTGCAAGCCTATCGGATTTGGATCGATCGAATGACTGACACCCGCAACGGCGAGGACAACGGCAAACTGCTTTATTGCTCCTTCTGTGGCAAAAGCCAGCATGAAGTACGCAAATTGATTGCCGGCCCCTCGGTCTTTATCTGCGACGAGTGCGTCGACCTGTGCAATGACATCATCCGTGAGGAGGTGCAGGAAGCACAGGCCGAAAGCAGCGCGCATAAATTGCCTTCGCCTAAAGAAATCAGCGGCATCCTTGATCAGTATGTGATTGGTCAGGAACGTGCGAAAAAGGTTCTGGCAGTAGCGGTATACAACCACTACAAGCGCCTCAACCAGCGTGACAAGAAGAATGACGAGGTCGAACTGGGCAAGAGCAACATCTTGCTGATCGGCCCTACAGGTTCGGGCAAGACTCTGCTGGCAGAGACCCTGGCACGCCTGTTGAATGTACCGTTCACCATTGCCGACGCCACCACCCTGACCGAAGCCGGTTATGTGGGTGAGGACGTTGAGAACATCATTCAGAAACTGCTGCAGAAGTGCGATTACGATGTAGAGAAAGCTCAAATGGGCATCGTCTATATCGATGAAATCGACAAGATTTCCCGCAAGTCTGACAACCCTTCGATTACCCGTGACGTTTCGGGTGAAGGCGTTCAGCAGGCCCTGTTGAAACTGATCGAAGGTACTGTGGCTTCCGTTCCGCCTCAAGGTGGTCGCAAGCATCCGCAGCAAGAGTTCCTGCAGGTCGACACGCGCAACATCCTGTTCATCTGCGGTGGTGCGTTCTCGGGTCTGGAAAAGGTTATTCAGAACCGTTCGACTCGCGGCGGTATCGGCTTCAATGCCGAAGTACGCAGCAAGGAAGAGGGCAAGAAGGTCGGCGAATCCCTGCGTGAAGTCGAACCGGACGATCTGGTCAAGTTCGGCCTGATTCCGGAGTTCGTGGGTCGTCTGCCGGTTCTGGCAACCCTGGACGAGTTGGATGAAGCAGCGCTGATCCAGATCCTCACCGAGCCGAAGAACGCCTTGACCAAGCAGTATGCCAAGCTGTTCGAGATGGAAGGCGTCGATCTGGAGTTCCGTACCGATGCCCTCAAGTCGGTCGCCAAGCGTGCGCTTGAGCGCAAGACCGGTGCTCGCGGATTGCGTTCGATTCTCGAAGGCGTGTTGCTCGACACTATGTATGAGATCCCCTCGCAGTCCGAGGTGAGTAAAGTAGTGATCGATGAAAGCGTTATAGAGGGTAAGTCCAAGCCACTGTATATCTATGAAAACAGTGAGCCGACTGCCAAGGCAGCCCCGGACGCCTAAGCGCCGGACTGCTGGTTTGACAGAAGGGGCCTTCGGGCCCCTTTGCTTTTACTGCCTTTAAAGTACTGTCTTTGAGCTTGTTTTTTTTCGAGGCAGCCCCCATCTTGGTTTCAAGCTTACTTCCATCTGTTTACGGCCTTATGGCCGCCGTAGAGGCGAAATCATGAAGACAACCATCGAATTGCCTCTCCTGCCATTGCGTGATGTCGTGGTTTATCCGCACATGGTTATCCCGCTGTTCGTGGGGCGCGAGAAGTCTATCGAAGCCCTCGAGGCCGCGATGACGGGCGACAAGCAGATTCTTCTGTTGGCTCAGAAAAATCCTGCTGATGATGATCCCGGTGAAGATGCACTCTATCGCGTAGGTACCATTGCCACTGTTCTGCAATTGCTCAAGTTGCCCGACGGCACCGTCAAAGTACTGGTCGAGGGCGAGCAGCGGGGCGCTGTGGAGCGTTTCAGCGAAGTGGATGGCCACTGCCGTGCCGAAGTCTCCCTGATTGACGAGGTGGACGCTCCTGAGCGCGAGTCGGAAGTCTTTGTCCGCAGTCTGCTGTCCCAGTTCGAGCAGTACGTGCAGTTGGGCAAGAAAGTCCCCGCCGAAGTGCTGTCGTCCCTCAACAGCATCGATGAGCCGAGCCGCCTGGTAGACACCATGGCCGCCCACATGGCGCTGAAAATCGAGCAGAAGCAGGAAATTCTCGAAATCATCGACCTGTCGGCGCGTGTCGAACACGTGCTGGCGTTGCTGGATGCGGAAATCGATCTGTTGCAGGTCGAGAAGCGCATTCGCGGTCGTGTGAAGAAGCAAATGGAGCGCAGTCAGCGCGAGTACTACCTGAATGAGCAGATGAAGGCCATTCAGAAAGAGCTGGGCGACGGTGACGAAGGTCACAACGAAGTCGAAGAGCTGAAAAAACGCATCGACGCCGCCGGCTTGCCAAAGGATGCCCTGGCCAAGGCCCAGGCTGAGCTGAACAAGCTCAAGCAAATGTCGCCGATGTCGGCTGAAGCCACAGTGGTGCGTTCGTACATCGACTGGCTGGTTCAGGTGCCGTGGAAGGCCCAAAGCAAGGTTCGCCTGGACCTGGCGCGTGCCGAAGACATCCTTGACGCCGACCACTATGGCCTGGAAGAAGTCAAAGAGCGGATTCTCGAATACCTCGCCGTGCAAAAGCGCGTGAAGAAGATTCGTGGTCCGGTACTGTGCCTGGTCGGACCTCCAGGGGTCGGTAAAACCTCCCTGGCAGAGTCGATTGCTCACGCCACTAACCGTAAATTCGTACGCATGGCCCTTGGCGGCGTGCGCGATGAAGCGGAAATTCGCGGCCATCGTCGTACCTATATTGGTTCGATGCCGGGAAGATTGATTCAAAAGATGACAAAAGTGGGCGTTCGCAACCCGCTGTTCCTGCTCGATGAAATCGACAAGATGGGCAGCGACATGCGCGGCGATCCGGCTTCGGCATTGCTCGAAGTGCTCGATCCCGAGCAGAACCACAACTTCAACGACCACTATCTGGAAGTCGATTACGACCTCTCCGATGTGATGTTCCTTTGCACCTCCAACTCGATGAATATTCCGCCAGCGTTGCTGGACCGGATGGAGGTGATTCGTCTGCCGGGTTACACCGAGGACGAGAAGATCAACATCGCGGTCAAATACCTGTCGCCGAAGCAGATCCAGGCCAACGGCCTGAAGAAAGGCGAGCTGGAGTTCGACGAAGAAGCCATTCGCGACATCATCCGCTACTACACCCGCGAAGCCGGTGTACGTGGGCTGGAACGCCAGATTGCCAAGGTTTGCCGCAAGGCGGTGAAGGAGCACGCGCTGGAAAAACGCTTCTCGGTGAAGGTCACTTCCGACCTGCTGGAGCACTTCCTCGGCGTGCGCAAATTCCGCTACGGCCTGGCCGAGCAACAGGATCAGATCGGTCAGGTAACGGGCCTGGCCTGGACCCAGGTCGGTGGCGAGCTACTGACCATCGAAGCCGCCGTGGTACCTGGCAAAGGTCAGTTGATCAAGACCGGTTCGCTGGGCGACGTGATGGTCGAATCGATCACCGCGGCACTGACGGTAGTGCGTAGCCGTGCGAAGAGCCTGGGAATCCCCCTGGACTTCCACGAGAAGCGCGACACCCATATCCATATGCCGGAAGGGGCGACCCCGAAAGACGGCCCTAGCGCTGGCGTAGGCATGTGCACGGCTCTGGTTTCTGCACTGACCGGTATTCCGGTGCGGGCTGATGTGGCCATGACCGGGGAAATCACCCTGCGTGGTCAGGTGTTGGCTATCGGTGGTTTGAAAGAGAAACTTCTTGCAGCACATCGTGGTGGAATCAAGACCGTCATCATTCCAGAAGAGAATGTGCGCGATTTGAAGGAAATTCCTGACAATATCAAGCAGGATCTGCAAATTAAGCCAGTTAAATGGATTGACGAAGTCCTCCAAATTGCGCTGCAATACGCGCCGGAGCCCTTGCCGGATGTGGCTCCAGAGATAGTTGCAAAGGATGAAAAACGCGAGTCTGACTCTAAGGAAAGAATTAGCACGCATTAGTACGCATTAGCCTGGGGGGCTTCCTTGACAGCTTTTTAGAGCCCTTGTTATAAAGCGGCTCTTAAGTGTCTGTAGGCCATTCAGCACTGGTTTTTGCTTTCACCAAAAAACTTAGAATCATACTCAAATAGATATATAAGGGGACTTAGAGTGAACAAGTCGGAACTGATTGATGCTATCGCTGCATCTGCTGATATCCCGAAAGCTGCTGCTGGCCGTGCGCTGGATGCAGTAATCGAATCCGTCACTGGCGCTCTTAAGGCTGGCGACTCCGTTGTACTGGTTGGTTTCGGTACTTTCTCTGTTACCGATCGTCCTGCTCGCATTGGTCGTAACCCACAGACCGGTAAGACGCTGGAAATCGCTGCAGCCAAAAAACCAGGTTTCAAAGCCGGTAAAGCACTGAAAGAAGCCGTTAACTAAGCCTCCTTCAAGCCTTTGCCTACCCGGGTCGGGGTCTTTCCCGACCTGGCAGCGGAGCGGTAGGGCAGCCGGTTAGAAATCCGGTTTGTCACATCGGGGATCGAAGGTTCGAACCCCAGTCCGCTCCGCCAGTTACGAGAAAGGCGCATCCTCGGATGCGCCTTTCTTCTATCCGGACTCTACCCACGCTCCACGGTTGCTTAATTTGAAGTACAACCGTTTCTGGGGGACGCATGCTGCAGAATATCAGGGACAATTCACAAGGCTGGATTGCCAAGACCATTATCGGGGTCATCGTCGCACTGATGGCGCTGACCGGTTTCGATGCCATTTTTCAAGCCACTTCCACCAGTCAGGACGCGGCCAAGGTCAATGGCGAAGAAATCACCCAGAATGAGCTGAGCCAGGCGGTTGATATGCAACGCCGCCAGCTCATGCAACAACTGGGCAAGGATTTCGACGCTTCCTTGCTCGACGAGAAGCTGCTGCGTGAAGCCGCTCTCAAAGGTCTGATCGACCGCAAGCTGCTGCTGCAAGGCGCGGAAAACTCCAAGTTCGCTTTCTCTGACGCCGCTCTGGATCAAGTGATCCTGCAAACGCCGGAATTCCTGGTGGACGGCAAGTTCAGCCCTGAGCGTTTCGACCAGGTGATCCGTCAGCTGGGTTATAGCCGGATGCAGTTCCGTCAGATGCTGGCTCAGGAAATGCTGATCGGCCAGGTACGCGCCGGTCTGGCTGGCAGCGGTTTCGTGACCGATGCCCAGGTGCTGGCATTCGCTCGTCTGGAAAAGCAGACCCGCGATTACGCTTCCCTGACCATCAAGGCCGACCCCGCGGCAGTCAAGCTGACCGACGATGAAGTCAAGGCTTACTACGACGAACACGCCAAGGAATTCATGTCGCCGGACCAGGTGGTTATCGACTATCTGGAGTTGAAGAAGGCTTCCTTCTTCGATCAGGTCAGCGTCAAGGACGAAGAGCTGCAGGCGCTGTATCAGAAAGAAACCGCCAACCTGTCCGAGCAGCGTCGTGCCGCGCACATCCTGATCGAAGTGAACGACAAGGTGAACGAAGCGCAGGCCAAGGCCAAGATCGAAGAGATCCAGGCGCGCCTGGCCAAGGGCGAAAGCTTCGAGGCGCTGGCCAAGGAGTTCTCCCAGGATCCGGGTTCGGCGAACAACGGTGGCGACCTCGGTTATGCCGGCCCTGGCGTCTATGACCCGGCCTTCGAGGAAGCGCTGTACGCCTTGAGCAAGGACCAGGTATCGGCACCGGTACGCACCGGTTTCGGTTTCCACCTGATCAAGCTGCTGGGCGTCGAGGCACCTGAAGTGCCAAGTTTCGCCAGCCTGAAAGACAAGCTGACCCGCGAGCTGAAAACCCAGCAGGTCGAGCAACGTTTTGTCGAGGCAACCAAGCAGCTGGAAGACTCCTCGTTCGAAGCCTCGGATCTGGCCCAGCCGGCTCAAGAGCTGAAACTGACCGTACACACTTCCGCACCGTTCGGGCGTGAAGGGGGCGAGGGCATCGCCGCCAACCGCGCCGTGATTCAGGCTGCTTTCAGCCCTGAAGTGCTGGATGAGGGTGCCAACAGCACCGCTATCGAGCTGGACCCGGAAACCGTAGTGGTCCTGCGCGCCAAAGAGCACCGCAAGCCAGAGCAACTGCCGTTGGAAAGCGTCGCCAGCAGCATCCGCGCGCAATTGGCCAAGGAGCACGCCAGTGCTGCCGCCAAGGCCAAGGCCGATGCCTTGATCGCCAGCTTGCGCGAAGGCAAGACTGCGCTGAAGGCGCCTGTCGACGGTCAGAGCTGGAAGGTTTCCGAAGCGGTGACCCGTGGCCAGGAAGGCGTCGAGCCGATCGTGCTGCAGACCCTGTTCCGCATGGCCAAGCCAGCGGCCAAGGACAAGCCGACCTTCAGCAGCGTGACGCTGCCGAACGGCAGCCTGGTGGTCTTGCAACTGAGTGGTGTGAACGAAGCCGCTGCTCCAACCGATGAAGAGAAGGCTCAGTACCGTCGCTTCCTCGCGTCGCGTGCGGGTCAGCAAGACTTCGCCGCGTACCGCAAGCAGTTGGAAAACCAGGCTGACATCAAGCGCTTCTGATGTCCGACTGAAGTGACAAACAGGGACCCCGGCCAACGCGCCGGGGTTTTTGTTTTCAGCGTATGGCGGGAAACCCATGGCGTCGGGCGTTCACGGCCACCAGCAGGCAAGCCAGCAACAGGCCGATGATCACCCAGGGAAACGACAATACGCCCGGGCCTTCCAGCAGCACGCCACCCACCAGCCCGCCCCCGGCGATCGCCAGGTTCCAGGCGGTCACCAGCATCGACTGCGCGGCATCGGCAGCGCTCCCGGCAGCCTTGGCCAGCGCGGTTTGCAGCAACGTGGCCAGGCCTCCGAACGACAATCCCCAGAGGGCTATCGAGGCATAGACCGCCATCGGCGTATCGGCCTGGAACGCCAGCAGCAGCGCCGAAAGAGCGAACAGGACGCAACTGACCAGTACCAGTTGACGCAACCAGCGATCGATCAGCAGGCCGACGGTCCAGATGCTCAGCAGTGCGCTCAGGCCGAACGTCAGCAGCACCCGGTCAATTTGCCCGCCGATGCCAGCCGGCTCCAGAAACGGTGCGATATAGGTGTACAGGATGTTGTGGCCCAGGACATAAGCGAAGGTCACGAACAGCACTGGCTTGACTCCGGGCAAAGCGAACACGCCCGTGAGCGGCAAGCGTTTGTCGGCGCGCTGGCCGGGAAAGTCCGGCACCTGCCAGCGCACCCAGCCGAGCAACAACAGCGTCAGCAGAGTCATCAGGGCAAAGCTCACCCGCCAGCCCACCAGCGTGCCGAGCAGTGTGCCCGCGGGGATCCCCAGGGACAGTGCCAGTGGTGCGCCAAGCATGGCCACGGCGATGGCCCGCCCCTGCAGGTGCGGCGCGACCATACGGCTTGCGTAGCCGGCTAGCAGGGCCCAGAGCAGCCCGGCAAATACCCCGGCGAACAAGCGGGCGACCAGGGTCAGGCTGTAGTTGGTGGAGATCGCGGTGACACTGTTGACCAGGGCAAAGCCACCGATTGCGATCATCAGCAAAGGGCGGCGGCGCCAGCCTTGGGTGAGGATCACCAACGGGATCGCCGCCAGCAGTGAGCCAATGGCGTACAGGGTGACCAGTTGGCCGACCAGCGCCGGGGACACCGCCAGGTCCTGGCTCATCTGCGGCAGCAGGCCCGCGGGCATGGCCTCGGTAAGAATGGTGATGAAGCCGGCGGTCGCCAGCGCCAGCAGGCCACCCAGTGGAAGTCGGTCGCGACGCCTGGACTCGATGTCCAGCAGGTCGGCGGTGCCAAGAGGTTTGGTCATGGTGTCAGGCTCGCTACAGGTTTCAGGAAGTAGGGAGGCTGAGGGTAGGGCGCTGTGGTAAAGAGAAAAATAGGCTAAGGTTCCGAACTTATCGGACATCTGTATCCGTAATGGTGAGGTCGGCGATGGACTGGTTGAGCAATATCTCGGTCTTCCTGCATGTGGCGAAAACCCGCAGTTTCACTGAGGCGGGGCGGTTGTTGGGGGTATCCTCGTCGGCTGTCGGCAAGAGCATCGCGCGGCTCGAGGAGCGCCTGGAGACCCGGCTGTTCCATCGCAGTACCCGCAGTATCACCCTGACCGCCGAAGGCGCGAGTTTTCTCGAGCGCTGTCGCAGAATTGTCGCCGAGGCCGAGGCGGCCGAATTCGATCTGTGCAAGTCCTCCAATGCCCCGCGGGGCAAGTTGCGAGTCAGCCTGCCGCAGGTTCACGGCCTGGTGATGCCGGTATTGGTGGAGTTCATGCAGCGTTATCCGCAAATAGAACTGGATATCGAGCTGACGGACCGCATAGTGGATGTCGTGGAGGAGGGCTTCGATGCCGTGATACGGACCGGCAGCCCCGGCGACTCACGGCTGATGGCCCGGTCGCTGGGCCAGTTCCGCCTGGTGCTGGTGGGCACGCCTGGGTACTTTCGCGAGCGGGGCGTTCCGCAGGCCCCTGCGGACCTGGCTAACCACGGGTGCTTGCGGCATACCTTCCATAACACCGGCAAATTCGAGCATTGGCCGCTGCGACGGGCGGTCGATGCCCCGGAGCCGCTGTTGCCGACGCGTTTTGTCAGTACCTCTATCGAAGCGGTGGACCACGCCGTGCGCAGTGGGCTGGGGATCGCCTGCCTGCCCGATTTCATGGTGCGTGAGGCGGTTGCACGGGGCGAGTTGCAGCAGGTGCTCGATGAGCATCTGGAACACCGCGGCACCTTCTGGCTGCTCTGGCCTGCGAGCCGACACACCGCCGCCAAGCTGCGGGTGTTCATCGATCATCTGTGCGCGCGACTTTTTCCGGCAAACCGTGGTCAGTAGCCTTGTATTAATTTTAAGACACTAATCCGCGCGCCCAGTGGCCTCGAACTGTTGCACAATACGCCCCGGACCGTTTTCCTCAGGATTTTCGATGCATAGATCATTTCACCTGCGTGCTGCCGGGTTGACGCTGCTGCTGGCGGCCGTCGCCGGTTGTTCGTCGCAGAAGACCGCCATTTACGAGCATGAAAACTTCGATGACTCCGGCACTTTTTCGCGCAATTACCCGGTGAATGAGACGGCGTCCTGCGAGGCCGCCCGTCGCGCCTTGCTCAGCCAGGGCTACATCATCACCAGCAGCGATCCGAAGCTGGTCAGTGGTCACAAGAGCTTCCAGCAGACCGGCGAAACCCACATGGAGATCAGCTTCAGCGTGGTGTGCGCCCAGGATGGCAACAGCGGCCACCGTTCCACGGTGTTCGCCAACGCCCTGCAAGACCGTTATGCCCTGAAGAAGGTCAACAACTCGGCAAGCCTGGGGGTGGGTGTGCTGGGCTCGGTATCGATGCCGATCGGCTCGACCGACGACTCGATGGTCAAGGTCGCCAGCGAGACGGTTTCCTCGGCGAAGTTCTACGAGCGTTATTTCGCCCTGGTGGAGCTGTTCCTGCCGCAGGAAGCGAAAAAGGCCGCGCACATCATCGAGAAACCCAAGACCGATCTGGGCGTGCCCGAACCCAAGCCCGCCGAGCCTGCCGCAGCGCCGGCCCCAGTGACGCCACAACCGGCGCCTGTTGCACCGGCCGCCGAGCCGGCCCCGGCCACCCCTCCGGTTGTGCCAGCCGAATCGAACCTCTCGCAACCGCTGGCACCACCGGCGGAAGCGGCGCCCATTGCGCCGGGCGCACCTGCCGAGCCGACGCCGCCCACCGAGATCGTTACCCCGCCTCCCGCCAGCACCTTGCCGGCCCCGACAGAGCCGATTCCGGCGCTGCCACAGTAAGCATCTGCAGATAGCTGCGAGATCGACCCAGGTGTCGATCCCGCGGTTGCCGAGCCTCTCTGAAAATTTCTTTGCCAGCCCACGGTAAATCCGTTGCCAGCTGCTACGTTCCATTTAAGGGACGCAGATTGCGCGCGGTATTTTTTCTGTCACACCGGCACTTTATGCTGGTGGCCAAGGTCAGTAAGAAGACCTCTCAGCGAGCAGATTACCTACACCCCACACACAAGGAGTCCGCCATGGACGATTACCAAGAAGAACTGCTGGAATTCCAGGCTTTCGAACTGGACCCGCTGGAACCCGCAGAAGACGCCACCGAGCTGTAACGCCGGTGGCGTTTTTTTTAGGCGGACTGCCGGTGGCTGCGACGAAATTCACCCGGTGTCTGGCCGCTCCAGCGCTTGAAGGCGCGTTGAAAGGCCTCGGCTGAGGCAAACCCCAACAGATAGGCAATTTCCCCGAAGGCCAGTTCGGTATCGCGAATGTAGGTCATGGCCAGGTCGCGACGGGTGTCGTTGAGAATGGCGCGAAACTGCGTGCCTTCCTCGGCCAGTTTGCGGCGCAAAGTCCAGGTTGGCAGCTTCAGGCGTGCCGCCACTTCTTCCAGGTCGGGTTCCCGGCCACCATTGAGCAAAGGCCCCAGCAACTGAGTGATGCGTTCACGCAGGCTGCGGGTACGGGTCAGTTGCTCCAGTTCCCGTTCACACAGTTGCAGCAGATGGCGCCAGGTACTGGGGCAGTGCTCGACATTGCGCTGGGCCAGGGTGGCCTGGCTCAGGCGTAGCTGATTGTGCTCGGCGCCGAACTGGATCGGGCAATCCCCCAGGCTGGTGTAGCGTTCGCGGTAATCAGTCTGGGCAAACTCGATCTCGATGCGTTCGGCCTTGACCGGTAAACCGAGGCTGCCCAGTTGTTGGAGCCAGCCGGCCAGGATCGAATCCACCACAAAGCGGTTGTAAGCGTTATAGGGGCTGATGGAGTAGAAGCGCAGCCAGGCGCCGTCGGCGTCTTCGTGGAAGCTCGACTGGCCGCGATAGTTCGAGCCATACAGGGCCTCGAAGCGGGTCAGGCAGCGTGCGGCTTCACGTACGGTCGGCGCCTGGGCGGCGGTGACGCCCGCCAGCCCGGCCTGGCTCAGGCGGCTGAGCTGGCCCATGCGCAGCCCCAGCGCCGGATCGCCGGTCAGTTGAATCGCCGCGTGGCCCAGGCGCATGTAACGGGGAATCGACAGCCGCGCCCCGGCCTCGGCCAGGCGTGCGGTATCCAGTCCGTATTGTTCCAGCAGCGGCTGCGGGTCGAGGCCATGGCTGCGCACGGCGTCCGCCAGGCTATGGACGAAGCCCACCGACAGGTCTCCGAGGCGCATCGGCTGGGGCTTCATGGATTTACAACCAGATATTCAGCAAGCGCGCGCCACGGGCATCGCCATCGGCGAAGTGCTCGCCGTTGCTGTTGATGAAGCTTTGCCCGGCGCTGCCCTGATCCCAGAACTGGCCGCGCAGAAACACGCTGACACCGGCGCTGGCCAGGCTGCTGGGCGCGCGGCTGGTCAGGGTCAGGCGGCGCCAGGCTTCGCCTTCGCTGACTTCTTCCGGCTTGAGGCTGACCTCGCTCGGGGTCGAGAGATTCTTGTAGCCACGCCACGGCCGGTCCCAGGCGCCACGGCCCATGACGAAGGCCGGGACCGCCACCAGTTGCGCGCCCTGGGCGTTGAGCTTGCGGTAGTTGTCCGGGTACCAGCTGTCGCTGCCGATCAGCACCCCCAGGCGGCCGGCCGGGGTGTCGACCACCTGGACAGCCTGGTCGGTGCTGGCCTGGATAAAACCGCGCTCGTCGAAGGTCGGGTACAGCTGGCGTTGCGGCTGGCCGATCGGCAGGCCGTCGCTGCCGAAGACCAGGGTGGTGTTGTACAGCGCGCCGCTGCCGATGCGCAGGTTGCTGCCTTCGATCACCGGCTCGGGCAGGACAATGGAGCCGGCCACCAGGGTGATGCCAAACTCCTTGGCCAGGCCGCCGAACAGCCGCTGGTATTGATCGGCCATGCTCCTGGCCTTCATCCGCAGGTGCGCGTCGTCCAGGCGATTGTCACCCTTGGCGGTGATCAGCGCGCGCAGGAAGGGCAGTGGGTTGCTCACCGCCAGCCAGTTCATCGCTTCTTTCAGGCTGGCGGCCTGGTACAGCTCGTTTTTCTCGCCGCTGACCATCAGCCAGGTGCCAATGTGCTCCGGCAGCACCACCACGGTCTTTTCATTCAACAGCCCCTGGTCCCGGGCCTGCTGCAGGTAGGCCGCAAGCTTGCGGTGCAGGCGCTCGGGGCTCTGGTAGTCGGTGGGGAACAGCTCGGGCTGGATGCCCAGCAGATTGCCGTGATCGGCGGGAGTGCCCTGGTCCACTGCGAGCTGGATGCGCAGGTCGGAAAGGTAGTGACCGATCGGCCGCTCGCGGGTCCACAGGGCGTAGCTGGTGATGGCGGCAATCAGGGCCAGGGTGAAGGTGAAATAAAGAAGTTTGCGCATGGGAAGACAGTCGGCAGCCGTGTGCGGGATTCGCTGACTAGGGTAGGGCCCATGTCCGCGATTGCCAAGGCCGGGCTGCGCATTTGGATCAATAAGTTGTCAGTTACGGTCATTGAGCGCCTTGGGGGCTGCTCTTAGTCTGTCGAACATGACCGACGGAGGCCGCAGAGCTTCCGCATTTTTTCCGTGATCGTTCGATGTGGAGTTACCGATGGCCGCCGCTCACTACCCGCATTTGCTGGCCCCGCTGGACCTGGGCTTTACCACCCTGCGCAACCGTACCCTGATGGGCTCGATGCACACCGGCCTGGAAGAAAAGCCCGGTGGCTTCGAGCGCATGGCCGCCTACTTCGCCGAGCGCGCCCGCGGCGGCGTTGGCCTGATGGTCACCGGCGGCATCGGCCCCAATGACGAAGGCGGCGTGTACTCCGGCGCGGCCAAGCTGACCACCGAGGAAGAAGCGCTCAAGCACCGCGTTGTCACCCGTGCGGTCCACGAGGCGGGCGGCAAGATCTGCATGCAGATCCTCCACGCCGGGCGTTATGCCTACAGCCCGAAACAGGTGGCACCGAGCGCGATCCAGGCGCCGATCAACCCGTTCAAGCCCAAGGAGCTGGACGAAGAAGGCATTGAGAAACAGATCCGCGACTTCGTCACCTGCTCCAGTCTGGCGCAGCAGGCCGAGTACGACGGCGTCGAGATCATGGGTTCCGAGGGCTACTTCATTAACCAGTTTCTCGCCGCGCATACCAACCACCGGACCGACCGCTGGGGCGGCAGCTACGAAAACCGCATGCGCCTGCCGGTGGAAATCGTCCGCCGCGTGCGCGAAGCGGTAGGCCCGAACTTCATCATCATCTTCCGCCTGTCGATGCTCGACCTGGTGGAAGGCGGCAGTACCTGGGAAGAAATCGTGCAACTGGCCCAGGCCATCGAGCAGGCCGGCGCGACCCTCATCAACACCGGGATCGGCTGGCACGAAGCGCGGATCCCGACCATCGCCACCAAGGTGCCGCGTGCCGCCTTCAGCAAGGTCACGGCCAAGCTGCGCGGTTCGGTATCGATCCCGCTGATCACCACCAACCGCATCAACACCCCGGAAGTGGCCGAGCAGATCCTTGCCGAAGGCGACGCCGACATGGTTTCCATGGCGCGGCCGTTCCTCGCCGACCCGGAGTTCGTCAACAAGGCGGCCGCGGGGCGTGGCGACGAAATCAATACCTGCATCGGCTGCAACCAGGCCTGCCTGGACCACACCTTCGGTGGCAAGCTCACCAGCTGCCTGGTCAACCCGCGGGCCTGCCACGAGACCGAGCTCAACTATTTGCCGGTGCAGCAGATCAAGAAGATCGCCGTGGTCGGCGCCGGCCCTGCCGGGCTGTCCGCCGCGACCGTGGCGGCCGAGCGTGGCCATCAGGTGACGCTCTTCGATTCGGCCAGCGAAATCGGCGGCCAGTTCAATGTCGCCAAGCGCGTGCCGGGCAAGGAAGAGTTCTTCGAAACCCTGCGCTACTTCAAGCGCAAGCTGCAGACCACCCACGTCGAGCTGTGCCTGAACCGCCGGGTCGATGTCGAGCAACTGGTGGCCGGCGGCTATGACGAAATCATCCTGGCCACTGGTATCGCCCCGCGCACGCCGGCGATCCCGGGCGTCGACAACGCCAAGGTCCTGAGCTACCTGGACGTGCTCTTGCAGCGCAAGCCGGTGGGCCAGAAAGTGGCGGTGATCGGGGCCGGCGGCATCGGCTTCGACGTCTCCGAATTCCTCGTGCATCAGGGCGTGGCCACCAGCCAGGACCGTGAAGCGTTCTGGAAGGAGTGGGGCATCGACACGCACCTGGAGGCCCGTGGTGGCGTCGCCGGCATCAAGCCCGAGCGTCATGCCCCGGCGCGCCAGGTGTTCCTGTTGCAGCGCAAGACTTCCAAGGTCGGCGACGGCCTGGGCAAGACCACCGGCTGGATCCACCGTACCGGCCTGAAGAACAAGCAGGTGCAGATGCTCAACAGCGTCGAATACCTGAAGATCGACGACGCCGGCCTGCACATCCGCATCGGTGAGAGTGGCGAACCGCAAGTCTTGCCGGTGGACAACATTGTTATCTGCGCCGGCCAGGACCCGCTGCGCGAACTGCACGAAGGCCTGGTGGCCGCCGGGCAGAACGTGCACCTGATCGGTGGCGCCGACGTGGCGGCCGAGCTGGACGCCAAGCGCGCGATCAACCAGGGCTCGCGCCTGGCCGCCGAACTCTGATCCGCCGCTAATCATGGCCACCGCGACTAGCGCGGTGGCCTGATTACGTCCGCTGCGTGGCCGATCGCAGCCTGCGCCAGCGGTTACACCGGGGATCAGGTAGCCGCTGGCGAAGCCTGCGATCGGGGCCGTAGGACCCGCTATCAGGGACTCCGCGGTTTTGCTGATAGACTCCCGCCTCACTCCTTCCAAACCTCCCCATCCATGGCGTTTCCTGCTTCCTTCGACTGGCTGCCCAGCGCACCCTTGCAACCCCTGGACCTCGACTGGCTGACCGAGGCCGGGGTCGAGGTGGCGGTCCTGCGCCTGGACCAGATCGACCCGCTGATTTCCGGCAACAAGTGGTTCAAGCTCGCCCCGCATCTGGCGGCGGCTCGCCAAGCCGGCGCCGAGGGCATCATCAGCCTGGGCGGCGCGCACTCCAATCACCTGCATGCGCTGGCGGCCGCCGGCAAGCGTTTTGGTTTCGCCACCGTGGGGCTGCTGCGCGGCCATCCGCAGGACACGCCCACCGTGCTCGACCTGCAAGGCTTTGGCATGCAGCTGCACTGGCTCGGTTACGCCGGCTACCGGGCGCGGCATGAGCCTGATTTCTGGCAACCCTGGCAGGCGCAGTACCCCAGGCTGTTCCCGGTGGCGGAGGGCGGCGGTGGCTTGCTCGGGGCGACCGGCTGCATGCCGCTGGTGAAGCAGCTGCGCGGCCAACTGGATGCCCTGGGTTGGGATGACTATCACGGCTGGTGGCTGGCCGCCGGCACCGGCACCACCCTGGCCGGACTGGTGTTGGGGGAGGCCGGTGCCCACCCGGTGTATGGCGCCCTGGCGGTGCCGGACGATCATGGCGTCGCGCAACAGGTGGCGGCGATTGTGCGGGAGGCGGGGCTGCAGGCTGCAGGCTATGAACTGCTCGATAGCAGTCGTGGCGGTTTCGCCAAGGTCGACCCGATGCTGCTGGAATTTATCGAGGAGAGCGAACGGCACAGCGGCATCTCCCTGGAGCCGCTGTACACCGGCAAGGCCTTGCTGGCCCTCAAGCAACAGGTCGAGGCCGGGCGGTTTGCCGCCGGCAGCCGTCTGGTCTTCGTCCATACCGGCGGCTTGCAGGGCCGCCGGGGGTTCGCCGCGCCGGCGCAGCCTTAGCCGCGCTTGGGCAGCATGCGTTGCAGGGTGTTGTCGCGCATAAAGTAGTGGTGATAGAGCCCGGCCACCGCATGCAACCCGATCAGCCAGTAGCCGACGGTGCCCAGCAGCACGTGCCAGCCTTCGACCTGCTTGGCGAACTGTTTGTCTTCAGCCACCAGCAGCGGCAGGTCGATGCCGTAGAACATCACCTGATGGCCTTCGGCGCTGGTGATCAGCCAGCCGAGGATCGGCATGGCGATCATGAACAGGTACAGGGCCCAGTGCATCAGCTTGGCCAGGATCGTCTGCCAGCTCGGCGGGGTCGGCAGGATCTTCGGCGCTACCCCCAGGCTGCGGGCGAACAGGCGCAGCCAGACCAGCACGAACACGGTCAGGCCGAGCATGAAGTGCGCTTCCTTGATCAGCGTCCGGCCACCGCTGCCCTTGGGGAAAATGCCGCGCAGTTCGATGCAGGCGTACACCGCGATCAACAACACCAGCATCAGCCAATGCAATGCAATCGACACCGTACTGTAACGGCTGTCGGAGTTCTTCCAGGGCATAGATCCTTCCTCGTTCATCAGGTCAGTTGTCTCCGTTCTTAACGACGGAGTGCTGTAACTGTAATCCTGTTTCCGAGGCTCTGCCCGGGGCAAATGCGCGGTTTGAGCGGGTAGCGGAAAAAAACGGCAGCCGCGGATCGGGGCTGCCGTTGGGGGGCAAGTGGCCGATCAGTTGCTTTGCGGCATCTCGCCGTTGGCCAGGCGCTGGTTGATGTCGGCGATCACCTGTGGCAGGTCGCTGATGGTGTCGATCATGTAGTGCGGGCGCGAACCTTCGAATAACGCGTGGATGCGCTGGCGCTCGCCGGCCAGGGTGTCGCTGCCCAGGGTGCGATAACCTTCGTAGGTCAGCCCCAGGGCATTGCCGGAGCAGATCAGGGCCACGGTCCACATGCCGGCGCGACGGCCTTCGAGAATGCCCGGCACGGTGTCGTCGATCTTCACGCAGGCGGCGACATCGTCGATCCCCAGGGCGATCACGTTGGCCAGGGCCTGGGCCGGCCATGGGCGGCCGTTCGGCACTTCATCGGTGGCTACCACATGGTCGGCGACGTATCCATTGGTCGCGGCCAGTTCCACCACCTTGTCCATGACCTGCTTCGGGTAGCCGGAGCAGGAGCCGATCTTTATGCCTTGCTGGCGCAGGTTGGCGATGGTCTCCAGGGCGCCGGGAATCAGCGCCGAATGTTCGGCGATCTTTTCGATCTGCAGCGGCATGAAGCGCTGGTAGATGGCGGTGACATCCTCATCGGTCGGGGTGCGGCCGAACACCTGGCGATAACGCTCGGCAACCTGCGGCAGGTCGCACAGGGTGCGGATATGGTCCCACTTGCCCATGCCCATCGGGCCGCGGGCTTCTTCGATGGAGACCTGCACATCGAACTCGGCGAAGGCTTCGACGAAGATCTGGGTCGGCGCGAAGGAGCCGAAGTCGACCACGGTGCCGGCCCAGTCGAGGATGGCGGCTTGCAGCTGGTTGGGGGTGTTGTAGTTCATGTGTCGAAGACCTGTGTGGGGGCGAGGCTTGCCCGCGATGATGAGGTTGACCTGAAAGAGCGCGGTGCCCGCATTCGCGGGCGAGCCTCGCTCCTACAGGTTGTGTGTCGGGGTCAGATATCCAGCACTTGCATTTCCCGCAGCACGTCGGCGATGGCCTGGACCGCGGCGCGCATCCCGGCCGGGTCGACATGGCCGATGCAGCCGACGCGGAAGGTTTCGACCTGGGTCAGCTTGCCGGGATAGAGGATGAAACCCTTGGCCTTGACCCGTTCGTAGAACTCCTTGAACTGGTAGCGCGGATCTTTCGGCGCGTGGAAGGTGACGATGATCGGTGCCTGGATCGCCGCCGGCAGGAAGCTGCGCAGGCTCAGCCGGGCCATGCCGTCGAGCAGCGCCTGGCAGTTGGCGGCATAGCGCTGGTGGCGCGCCGGCAGGCCGCCTTCTTCGTGGTATTGCAGCAGCGCTTCGTGCAGCGCCGCGACCACATGGGTCGGCGGCGTGAAGCGCCATTGCCCGGTCTTGACCATGTAGCCGTGCTGGTCGTGCAGGTCCATGGCCAGCGAGTGCGAGTTGCCGGCGGCCGCGGCCAGGGCTTCCTTGCGGGCGAAGACGAAACCCATGCCGGGGACGCCTTCCAGGCATTTGCCGGACGCGGAGATCAGCGCGTCGAACGGCACGTGCCTGGCATCGATCGGCAGCGCGCCGAAGGAACTCATGGCGTCGATGATCAGGCGCTTGCCATGCCCGGCCACGACCTGGGCGATCTCCGGCAACGGGTTGAGGATGCCGGTGCTGGTTTCGCAGTGGATCAGCGCCACATGGCTGATGGCGGCATCGGCTTGCAGCAGGCGATCGACGTCGGCGGCGCTGGTCGGTTGGTCCTCGGCGGTTTCGAAGGTGCTGAAGTCGCGCCCCAGCACTGCACAGATCTTCGCCAGGCGCTTGCCGTAGGCACCGTTGATCAGCACCAGCACCTTGCCGCCCCGTGGCACCAGGGTGCCGATGGCGGCTTCCACGGCGAAGGTGCCGCTGCCTTGCAGGGGCACGCAGTGGTGGCTGGCGGCGCCGTTGACGATGCCCAGCAGCTGTTCGCAGAGGCTGGCGGTCAGTTGGTTGAAACGCTCATCCCAGGAACCCCAGTCCACCAGCATCGCCTGGCGGGTGCGGGCCGAGGTGGTCAGGGGGCCGGGGGTGAGCAGGATGGGCTCGGCAGTACTCAATTCGGGTGTCCTCGTAGAAGCGCTGTGGGATGCGCTTGGGATAAAAACTACGGGGCCTAAATTGCAGTTTGGCTCTTTATCAATCAAATTGTTTGTCGTTATGCCAGCCATAAGTGAGGCCGATAGATATGAACCTGTTCCAGCTGCGCGCATTCGATGCCGTGGCCCGTGAAGGCAGCTTCACCCGGGCCGCGGCGCGGCTGTTCATCAGCCAGCCGGCGGTCACCGGGCATATCAAGGCGCTGGAAGAGCACTACCAGATCACCCTGCTGCGCCGCACCGCGCGCCGGGTCGAACTGACAGAAGAGGGCACCAGGCTGGCGGCGATCACCCGCGCCATGTTCGGCCTGGCCGAAGAGGCCCAGGCCATGCTCGAAGCCAACCGGCAACTGCTCACCGGGCGCCTGGAAGTGGCGGCGGACGGCCCGCACCTGGTGATGCCGATGCTTGCCAGCCTGCGCGAGCGCTATCCGGGGATTACCGTCAACCTGCGCCTGGGCAATGCCCAGGAAACCCTGGCGGCGCTGCTTTCGGAGCACGCCGATGTGGCGGTGCTGACCGAGGTCGAGCCGCGCAAGGGCCTGCATCTGCAAAGCCTTGGCGAGTCGCGGATCTGCGCGCTGGTGCCGCAGGGCCATCCATGGCTGACCGAGCCTGAGGGCGTGCGGCTGGAGCGACTGGACCAGGTGATCATGGTCCTGCGCGAACCCAGCTCGATCACCCGCCGCACCTTCGACCAGGCCTGTGCCCAGGCCGGGGTCAACCCCAAGGTGCTGCTGGAACTGGACAGCCGTGAGGCGGTGACCGAGGCGGTGGCGGCGCAACTGGGGGTGGGCGTGGTGTCGTCGCTGGAACTCAGCCCCGACCCGCGGGTGCGGGCGGTGCCGATTATCGGCGAGGGGCTGTTGAACCGGCACATGCTCGGCTGCCTGGAGCGGCGCCGGGACTTGCGCTTGATCCAGGCGTTTCTACAGCTGGCGCCGACGAACTGACGCGCGGATTGCCCTGAACCTGTCGCCGCTGCCGCAGGTTGCGATCGATCTGGGCGGCATTCCGACAACGCGGGCGCACGATCTTGAGACCGCTGAAGGCCTTCGGCCTTATCGCAGCCTGCGGCGCGGCTACAGGGGCACCCGGCTTTCGCGACCACGATTCAGGAAAGGTCGCCACGGGCTCCGATGCGGGACAGGTGGTCGTGGATCTGACTTTTTGGTCGATTGGTGCCTTCAGGCCGTATAAACTTGCCCATCGCGTCGGCCACATCCAACTCGACGCCACAGATCAAAGAGAGTGAGTAATGGGCGCACAGTGGAAGGTTAAACACAAAGAAGCAGCAGCCAACGCCAAGGGCAAGATCTTCGGCAAGCTGGTCAAAGAGATCACCATTGCTGCCCGCAACGGCGCTGACGTCGCCACCAACGCACACCTGCGTCTGGTGGTGGAGCAGGCGAAAAAGGCCTCGATGCCCCGCGAGACCCTGGAGCGTGCGATCAAGAAAGGTTCGGGCCAGCTCGGCGAGACCGTGCAGTACCACCGCGTGACCTACGAAGGTTTCGCGCCGCACCAGGTGCCGCTGATCGTCGAATGCGTGACGGACAACATCAACCGCACCGTGGCGGAAATCCGCGTGGCCTTCCGCAAGGGCCAACTGGGCGCTTCCGGTTCGGTGTCCTGGGACTTCAACCATGTCGGCATGATCGAAGCCGCGCCGGACAGCCCGGACGCCGATCCGGAGCTGGCGGCCATCGAAGCCGGGGCCCAGGATTTCGAGCCTGGGGACGAGGGCGCGACCCTGTTCCTGACCGAGCCTGCCGACCTCGACGCGGTGCAGAAAGCCCTGCCCGAGCAAGGCTTCACCGTGCTCTCGGCCAAGCTCGGCTACCAGCCGAAGAACCCGGTCAGCGGCCTGTCCGACGAGCAGATGGCGGAAGTCGAAGCCTTCCTCGAAGGCCTGGACAACCATGACGACGTGCAGGACATGTTCGTCGGCCTGGCGGGTTGAGCCCGGCCCGGTGAATCGCGCTACCTGAGCGATTCTTGCGCCAGCCGGCAAGCTCCAGCAGGAGCGAGTTGGCTGGCGATGCTCTTCAAATCCCCCGCAACACGTCCCCGACTTCGGCAAATCCCGGTCGCGCCAGCACCTGCGGCTGACAGCAGTCGTTGATCAGCGCCGCCAGGCGTTCATGCTGCTGCGGGCTCAGGCCCGACTCGATCCTTGCCAGCAACTCCTCCAGCAGAATGCCGAAGGCCCGTACTTCGATGCGTTGCAGGGCCCGGGTTTCCTCGGTGTCGGCCAGCGCATGGAAGGACGCCGCGCCAAAATCCCCCAGCAGGCACTCGCCCTGTGGGTTCCACAGAATGTTATGGCCGTACAGGTCGCCGTGGGTGATGCCCTGGTGGTGCAAGTGCGCGCCGACCGAAGCGATGCCGCGGGCCATGCGCAAGGCCGCGTCGGCGCTGAAGCGGGTGCTCTCGTCGTAGATGTCCCGGGTGCAGGAGGCCAGGCTCGGCAAGGCCGCTAGGTTGCGGTAGCTCGGCTCGATCAACTGCATCACCAGGCCGTTCTGCCCTTCGGGATGATCGCTGATCCGGCCTTCGACCCGGATCAGGTTCGGGTGCCGGCCGGCGCTGATGCAGGCGTTCATTTCATGCAGCGGCGAGCCGTCGCTGGTCATGCTGCCCTTGTACAGCTTGACCGCCACCTCGCTTGGCGCTTGCCCGGGGGGCTGCCAGCGGGCCTGGTGAATCACTCCGGACGCGCCTTCGCCCAGGCGCTGCTGCACTTCCAGCTCGGCCCAGGGAATGCGTACCACCGATTCCAGCGCCGCGGCGTCGGCCTCGGATTCCAGCGGGTTGCCGGCATAGGCCAGCCAGGTCAGGCGCGGCAGGCCAAGCAGGAAGGCCGGCAGTGCGCTGAGCCGGTTGGCGGCGATGCGGATCAGCTCCAACTGCTGGCATTGGCCGAGGCTCTGGGGCAACCGGGTCAGGCGGTTGCCGGAGAGCATCAACTTTTGCAGGTGCGGGCGCTGGCCCAGCTCGTCCGGCAGTTCCTCGATGCGGTTGTCGGTGAGGATCAGCCAGCGCAACAGCGGCGGCAGGGCGGCGGCGGGCACCCGCTCGATGCGGTTGGCCTTGAAGCCGACCATGCTCAGTTGCGTGCACTGGCCGACACAGGCCGGCATCTCGGTGAAGAGGTTATCGGAGCAGAACAGCACCCGCAGGCGGGTCAGGCGGTGCAAGTCGTCCGGCAGGCTGCTCAGGGCATTGCCGCTGAGGTTGAGGACTTCCAGCGAGTCCGCCAGGTCGAAGATTTCCCGGGGGAATTCGCTCAGCCCGCAAGACAGGTCCAGACGCTTGAGCCCGGTCAATTGGCCGGCTCGCAGTTGGGCAAGGGTATCCATGAACAGGTTCGACACTCAGGCAGGAGGAGGGCGCGTGGCCCTGGAAATGGCCGCCATGATAGCGGCGTGGAGCGGTGGGTGGCGACCGCCGGTTCAGCCCGGCGGCGTATCCGCGCTGATTTCCTGCAACTGGCCCAGGCGGCTGCGGGTGCGCGCCAGGTCGATGGCGTTACCGCCCAGGCTTTCGCGCAGGGAGCGTTCGCCGATCAGGGTCAGGTGTTTGTCCTGGTCGTACAGCACGTCGATCAGGTTGATAAAGCGTTGCTGCACGGCAATCGGGCATTCGCCCAGCTCGGGCAGTTCGTCGATGATCCAGTGGTCGAAACGCCGGCTCAGCTCCAGGTAGTCCATGACCGCGGTCGGCTGTTCGCACAGGTCACTGAAGGCAAAACCCACGCTGTGTTGTTCGCACAGCCGTACCTGGAGTTGGCGCGCGCCGACCATCAGCGCCGAGGTCGGGCCGTTGCGCCGCGGCAGGCCCAGGCTCAGGCGCTGCTGCTCGCTGCCGGGCCAGAGGTAACGGCCCTGGGTGAATACCTGCTGCGAATGGCTGCGGGGCTGGCTGCGGTAGTCGTGGGGGCCGCCGACCTCCATCACCTGCATGCGGCTGGCGATCAGGTCGATCACCGGTTTGAAGCGTGCGTGGTAGAGCGGGTTGGGCAGCAAGCCCTGGGGGGCGTAGTTGGAGGTCACCAGCAGCAGGATGCCGCGCTGGAACAGGGCCTTGAACAGCCGCGTGATCAGCATCGCATCGCCGATGTCGTGGACATGGAACTCGTCGAAGCACAATACGCGGCAGTGGCTGAGCAGTTCGTCGAGGGTGGCCTCGAGGGCGTCGGGCTGTTCGCGGTGACGGAACATGCCCTGGTGCAGTTGGGCGAAGAAATCGTGGAAGTGCAGGCGCTGTTTTTCCGCCAGCGGGATGGCGCGGAAGAAACCGTCCAGCAGCCAGCTCTTGCCCCGTCCCACCGCGCCATAAAGGTACAGGCTGCGGCTGGCGTTTGGCTTGGCGTCTGGCTGGAGCAGGGCGTTGGCCTGCTGGGCCATGTAGTCGATCACCCGCTGCTGGCTGTGGCTCAGGGTGTAGCCCTGGTCGTGGGCCTTGTGCCGGAAATACTCGTGAATCACTCGGCCGTGGCTGGTGCTGGCGGCGGGCCGGGCGAAGGCCTTGCCGAAGAACGCGCGCAGCCTGGGCCAGCGCGATGGGCGTAGCGAGCGGTTTGGCGGTAAAGCGGCCAATGGTGTCACCCCGATGGTTCCAGGCCCGCTCCCCCCCTGGAACCGGCGCGGTAATTTAACCAATCCCCGGCCCGGCATCCAGCGCTGTCTGACGGCGCTGATTTATTCTACGGAAAGTTCTGGTCGGTACAGTTTTTTGCCCGTGTCACTGTGTTCGACCCTGGTGCATCGGGCACCCAAGGGGGTGTTTCATTGGCGGGCGGCTTGCCCCCGGCGCTGGCGATTTCCCTGGCGCTGACTAACCTGAGCTGTACCTATCGTTCCTCAAAAGGATTGAGGCGTTGAATGGCAAGCCGGTTTTTTGCAGTCATGAGCATGCTGCTCGCCGCGACAGCATCGGCCGTGGAACTCCAGGTGGAGGTCCGGGTCGACGTGCAGCGTGGCTGCCAGCTGGTGGAACAGCAGCGCGACGCCGGCGCCGAGCAACTGGGCGTGCTGGATTTCGGCAGCAGCCCGCGTCTCGACAACCCCGCCGGCCCCCTCAGCGCGGCGTTGCTCGACACTCGCCTGCCCAGGCTCGAGTGCAACCCGGACACCCCTTATCAAGTGCGCGTCGATGGCGGGCAACACGGGGGTGTCGGCGAAGTGCGCTACCTGGCCGGCAGTGCCGCACACAGCAAGCCCATTCCCTATCGCCTGTACCAGGACGCGGCCCGGCGCATTCCGCTGCCGGTGAATGTGCCGGTGAGCGGCCGGGTGCCGGACTCGGGTTCGGTGGACCTGCCGTTGTACGGGCGGATCGAGCCGCTGGCCGAGATCCCGCGGGTCAGCCGTTATTCCGATCTGCTGAAAGTGACGGTCACCTGGTAGTGGCGGCGCGGGAGCTGCCCGGTGGGTCCGGGCAGCGCAGGGAGACCGCGCACCAAGGGCGGTCAAGGTGAGAGAACCCATGGCTCCAGGAGGGCGGCGATGACGATCAGAAGCTGGGCGCTGGCCGCCCTGGGTTCCTTGCTCCTTCCGGCTGGCGATGCGCAAGCGGCGATCAGCGGGCAGATACACGCGCGGCTGACCATCATCGCCGGCTGTGAAGTGACCAATGGTGCGACCCGCACGCCCGAGAATCCGGTCGACGACTTCGGCCTGCTGGATTTCGGCCAGCATGGCCCGACCTGGAGTGCGCCCCTGAGAGCCAATGTCAGCGGTAGCGGCAGCGGGCGCCTGGAGGTGGCCTGCAACCCGTCGGTGACCGGTTTCACCGTGACCATCGACGGCGGCCGCAATGGCGACGGCAACACCCGGCGCCTGAGCAATGGTCGCCAGACCATTGCCTATCGGCTGTTCCTCGATGCCTCCGGTGGCGACAGCTACAGCATCGGTCAGCAACGCAATTTCGCCGTTACCAGTGGGGCCCAGGTACCGATCCCGGTGTTTGGCTCGGTGGTCGCGAATAGCCATGCGCTACCGGCGGGGGTCTACACCGACACCCTGACGGTGACGCTGGATTGGTAAACCCAAAGAGGACGAATGTCATGCACATGCTTGTATCCCGGATCGCCTTGTCGCTGCTTGGACTGGCCATGTTTTCCGTGGCCCAGGCCGCGACGGTCACCGGCCAGATCACGTCCAGCCTGATTCTCACCAGCAGTTGCCAGGTCAATGGCGCGGGCGGCAGCAGCGGCCTGAACTTCGGCGCCCTGAACTTCGGCACCACCGACAGCCTGTTCACCCAGGCCACGGCCCAGGTGCTCGGTGGCGGCGGCGGGGCCTTGTCGATCCTCTGTTCCAGCGGTACCAGCCCGGTGGTGAAGGTCCGCGCGGGCGCCCACGACGGCCAGTCCGCCGGCGGCACCCGGGCCCTGGCCGATGGCAGCGGCAACTTCGTGCCTTACGACTTGTACACCGACTCCGGGCATTCGCAGCTCCTGGCCATCGACGATGTTATCAACCTGGCCACCAGCACCGGCGTGGCGCAGACCGTCAATATCTACGGCAAGGCGCTCGGCAAGGCTGGCCTGCCGGCGGGCACCTACACCGATACCGTCGCCGTCGAACTGACCTTCTGACGCCATGGCCCGTCACGCGTGCGCGGTGCTGGTGCTGCTCGGTGCCAGCAGCCTGCCGCTGCCCCTGGCGGCGGTGACCAGCCAGAGCTTCCAGGTCAGCGCCACGGTGGTCGCCGGGTGCCTGGTGGTGGGTGGCGTGAGCAATTACGGCAACCTGAACTTCGGCAGCCAGTTGGCGTTGTCCACCAGCACGCTGCAGGTCGCCCTGGCGAACAGCGTGCAACTGCAATGCACGCCGGGGGTAACCCTGAACATGAGCGTCGACGGCGGCCAGTACAACAGCAGCGGACGGCACATGCAGCTCGACGGCGGCAGTGCGCGGGTGGCTTATCAGCTGTTTCGCGACGCGGCATTCAGCCAGAGCCTGGGCATCGGCCAGAGCGTGGCGGTGGCCTATAGCGACGCGAACAACATCAGCCTGCCGATCTACGGCCAGGTGCAATTACCGGGTAATCAGCCTGGGGGGACGTACAGCGATGTGCTGCAGGTGCAGCTGTCGTGGTGATGGGGCAAGACCATAAGGAGTAGCGGTATGTATTCGACTTCCCGGCGGTTGCAGGTCGTTGGTTGTGCCGTGCTGGCCATGGCGTTGCTGGGGGCGGTTCAGGCCAGGGCCGCCAGTTCGGTGCTGATCTGGCCGATCGACCCGGTGCTGGAGGCCGACCAGCAGGCCAGCGCGCTGTGGCTGGAAAACCGCGGCACGGAAACCGCGAACCTGCAGATCCGGGTCTTTGCCTGGAGCCAGAGCGGCTTCGAGGACCAGTACCAGAACCAGCGGGAGGTGATCGGCAGCCCGCCGGTGGCGAAGATCGCGCCCGGGCAGAGGCAACTGGTTCGCCTGACCCGGACCCGCGAAGTCCCGCCCGGCCAGGAGCTGGCCTACCGGATCATCATCGATGAAATCCCCTTGGCGCAGCCGCCGATCCCCGAAGGCGAGGGCAAGACGGCGGCGGCCATCCGTTTCCAGATGCGTTATTCGGTGCCGCTGTTCGCCTACGGTGCCGGGCTCTGGAGCAAGGAAGACAGCACTCGCCAGCGTGATCCGAAAAGCGCCGGCGTGCCCGAGCTGAGCTGGCGCAAGGTGGCGGTGGATGGCCGCAATTACGTCGAGGTACGCAACCAGGGCGCGGTGCATGCGCGCCTGACCGACGTGGCGCTCAAGCAGGCGGGGCAGACCCGGCCGCTGGTGGAAGGGCTGCTGGGCTACGTGCTGCCGGGGGCGATCATGCGTTGGCCGGTGCCCGCCGCGCCAACCGCGGACGCGGCGTTGCAGGTGCGGGTCAATGGCGCGCCGCAGGTGCAGAACGTTGCGCCGGCCCGCTGAGGCCATCTACCGCTGCGGGCAGACAAGGTTGCGGGGCTGTCCGGCGATCGGCGATTCAGGCTGACCGGTAGCGGCAGTCACTGCAAGCCATGGAAGAAAGGTGTCCATCGATGGGCGTAACGCTTCAATGAACCTCGGCGCGGCTCGTCGTTTCTGGCGCCCGGGGTGGGCGGTGAGCGGGCTGTGTTGCTGGGTGTTCGCCTCCGGCAGCCTGGGTGGCGAACTGCCGCCGCCGCCCAGCGGCATGGAAGCGATCAGCGATGCCCAGCTGTTTCTGGAACTGGTGGTCAATCAGATGAATACCGGGCGAGTGATCGCCGTCGAGCAACGTGCCGGACGCCTGTTCGTACCGGCCCAGGCCCTGCGGGAAAGCGGGATGAAATTGCCCGACGGGCTCGACGCCCAGGTCGCCCTCGACAGCCTGCAAGGGCTGCACAGCGACTACGACAGCCAGGGCCAGCGGCTGTTGCTGGAGGTGCCGCCGGACTGGCTGCCGGAGCAATTGATCGGCAGCCGCCAGGCCTATCCACGAACCCCGGCGCTGAGCAGCTTCGGCGCCTTGCTCAATTACGATCTGTACCTCAACGACACTGACGATGCCGGCACTTACCTGGCGGCCTGGAACGAGGTGCGGCTGTTCGACGGCTGGGGCACCCTGTCCAACACCGGCCAGTACCGGCGCACCTTTTCCGGCCTGGGCGAGGGCACGCTGAACAACGGCTACCGGCGCTATGACACCACCTGGCGTTACTCCGACGACGAGCGTTTGCTGACCTACGAGGCCGGCGACCTGGTCAGTGGCGCCTTGCCCTGGAGCAACTCGGTGCGCCTGGGCGGTGTGCAACTGTCGCGCGATTTTGCCGTGCGCCCGGACCTGGTGACCTACCCCTTGCCGCAGTTCGCTGGGGAGGCGGCGGTGCCGTCCTCGGTGGACCTGTTTATCAACGGCTACAAGTCCAGCAGCGCCGACCTGCAGCCGGGGCCCTACACCCTGACCAATATCCCGTTCATCAACGGTGCCGGCGAAGCCGTGGTGGTGACCACCGATGCTCTGGGGCGACAGGTGTCCACCACCGTGCCGTTCTATGTCACCAGCAGCCTGCTGCAAAAAGGCCTGAGCGATTTCTCGGTGGCCGCCGGGACCCTGCGCCGCGACTACACGCTGCGGGATTTCAGCTACGGCCCCGGCGTCACTTCCGGCAGCCTGCGCTACGGCCTGAGCGACAACCTGACCCTGGAAGGCCACGCCGAGGCGGCGCAGTCCCTGACCCTTGGCGGCTTCGGCGGCAACCTGCGCCTGGGCAACTTCGGCGTGCTCAACAGCGCCATCAGCCAGAGCCGCTTCGACGGCCAGGGTGGGCAGCAGGTCAGTCTCGGTTATCAGTACAGCAGCCAGCGCTACAGCCTGTCCTACCAGCGGATGCAGCGCCGCGACGGCTACGCCGACCTGACGGTGGTGGACAGCCCCTACGCCAGCCTCAGCCAGCGCAGTGAGCAACTGACCCTGAGCCTCAACCTCGAGCGCTACGGCAGCCTCGGTGTCGGTTATTTCGATGTGCGCGCCACGGACGATTCGCGCACCCGCCTGCTCAACCTGACCTGGAGCAAGCCGCTGTGGCGCAGCAGCAGTTTCTACCTGTCGGCCAACCGCGAGATCGGCGACAGCAACTGGGCGGTCCAGGCCCAGCTGGTGATTCCGTTCGACCTTCACGGCAGCCTGAGCCTGAGCAGCGAGCGCAGCAAGGACGGGCAGGACCGGCAGCGGGTCAACTACAGCCGGGCGGTGCCCAGCGAAGGGGGCGTCGGCTTCAATCTCGGTTATGCCCAGGGCGATGCGCCGGCCTACCGCCAGGCCGACCTGACCTGGCGTTTGCAGTCGGTGCAATTGCAGGCCGGGGTCTATGGTTCCAGCGAGGCCGAAACCCGTTGGGCCGATGCCAGTGGTTCGCTGGTGTGGATGGACCATCAGGTGTTCGCCGCCAACCGCATCGACGACGCTTTCGTGGTGGTCAGCACCGACGGCTACCGGGATATTCCGGTGCGCTATGAAAACCAGCTGGTGGGACGCACCGATAAGAACGGCCATCTGCTGGTGCCCTGGAGCAGCGCCTATTACCGCGGCAAATACGAGATCGACCCGCTGAACCTGCCGGCCAACGTGCAGAGCCCGCTGGTCGAACAGCGGGTCGCGGTGCGTCGTGGCAGTGGCTACCTGGTGGCGTTCCCCTTGACCCGCATCGTCGCTGCCAGCGTGGTCCTGGTGGACGCCCGGCACCAGGAGCTGCCCCTGGGCAGCCTGGTGACCCACGAGCAGAGCGGCGCCCAGGCAGTGGTGGGTTGGGATGGCCTGGTGTACCTGGAAAACCTGGCGCCGAACAACAGCCTGCGGGTCAGCCTGGCCGACGGCAGCAGTTGCCAGGTGAGCTTTACCCTGGAGCCGGAGCAGGAACAGGTGCCGTTGATCGGGCCTTTGGTGTGTCAGTGAGGATTCATGAACGGAATCGGGAGGCGGTGAACATGGACAGGTTGTGTCGCTATTGGGGCCAGGGGCTGTTGCTGATGGCGCTGCTGTCGCCGGGGGCGGCCCAGGCCCTGTGTTCGGTGGTCAGTACCTCGCCGGCGAGTTTCGGCACCCTCAGTTCGATCCTGGTGCGCACCACCTCGCAGTCCGCTTCCAGCACCAACGCCGGCCTGGCCTGTACCGGCTCGTTGGCGACCCTGATGGCCAGCAACGACCATTTCTACGCCACCATCACCTCCTCGCAGAGCGGGCTGCTGGGCCCCACCGGCGATGTCATCGGCTATACGATCTACGGCGACAACAGCACCAACTACCCCATCAACCGCGGCGTGCAGTTCGACTTCGCGCGCAACTCCATCGTCGATGCCCTGGGGCTGCTGGGCAGCCCGACCGTGGCCAAGGCCATTCCGGTCTACCTGGGTAGCATCACCGGCAGCAACGTCGCCGCCGGCATTTATACCGAGACCCTGAGCATTGCCTGGAGCTGGAACTACTGCGCGGGGATCGGTGTGCTGGGCGCATGCCTGGGGCGCGATATCGGCAGCGGCGTCGCCAGCCTGACGGTCAACCTGACGGTGGCCAACGACTGCGTGATCACCGCGCCCAATATCAGTTTCGGCAGTGCGCCGGTGATCAGCGCCTTCGCCACCGTCAGCGGGCAGACCATCAACCTCGCCTGTACCAAGGGCAGTGCCTACACCGTGGGCCTGGACGATGGCCAGCATGCCGTCAGCGTCGGCGGGCGGCGGCGGATGATCTCGGGGAGCAATTACCTGGCCTACGACATCTTCAAGAGTGCCGGCACCACCCGCTGGGGCAGCGTGGGCGCGGCGCGGCGGGCCAGTTCCGATGCCGAGGTGAACCCGGGCAACGGCCTGGGCACTGGCAGCCAGGTGTTCAACTACAACGCCCGGATCTACACCGACCAGGCCACGCCGCCGGCGGGGACCTATATCGACAATGTGGTGCTGGATGTGGGGTTTTAAGGGAGGAGGGACCCTATTGCGCTAGTCGCAAGTGTTTGTGGCGTGGCGCAGATCCTGCGGCTGCTTCGCTGCCGATCGCAGCCTACGGCAGCGGCTACAGGAGGGGTAACGGCGTTCGGGAGAGGTGTAGCCGCTGCCGAAGGCTGCGATAGGTCCGAAGGACCTTTGGCGGTTTCAAGGCTGGCCCACGGGGTGCGGGCACTGTGGCTCAAAATTTCTGGGTGTCCTGCAGCCGCTGCGCCACCGCCGAACCACTGGGGCTGACCATGGCGTAGTTGTAGCCGCTGTCGGACCAGTAGTCGGCCTGCAGTTCGCCATCGCTGCGGCTGCCCCGGGGCAGCAGGTAGTTTTTCGGTCCCGGCGGACGGATATAGAAACTGATCCTGTGCCCGCCCTGGTCCTCGTACAGCACCATCGCCGCCGGCCCTTGATCGGTGCTCAGCAGCCGCCCGCTGACCGCCTGGAACCCGGATTCGCGCAGGTCCGGCAGGCGCTCGGCCTGGGTGAAGTAACGGTCGAGCCAGGCCTGCATGGCGCCATTGCCCTGGACCTTGAGGTCGGCCGGGAGGACGCCTTGCTGGGCAAACAGGCGGTAGGCCTGCAGGGCGTCGGTCATCGGCAGCGGGGCGCTGGCCAGGGTCATTTCCCGCGCCTGCCAGCCACTCAGGCCGCCGATGCCGAGGGCGATCAACAGCAGCGCGGCACTGGCCAGCTGGCGGCGCGACTGGCGCTTGAGGCGCTGGCGAATCAGCGCCGGGTCGAGGTCGGGGTTGGCCGGTTGTTGCAGGGCGCTGCCGAGGGCCGCGCGCAACTGCTGGGCGTCCTGTTGCCAGGCCTGGACCTGGGCGGCGAGCTGCGGGTGGCTGCTCAGGTAGGTTTCCAGCAGGCGCCGGTCACTCTCGTTGAGCCGATGATCGACATAGGCGTGCAGGTCGCGTTCGCTGGGGGGCAGGCTGATCATTTGAGTATCCGCAAAGAAGGACTGCTGATTTCGCCGTCGCTGAGCTGGCGCAGGGCCTGGCGCGCCCGGGACAGGCGAGACATCACGGTGCCGGTGGGCACCTCGAGGATGGTGGCGACTTCCTTGTAGCTCAGGCCTTCCACCGAGACCCAGAGCAGCAGCGCGCGCTGCTCGGCGGGCAGGCGGTCGAAGGCTTCCAGGGTCGATTGCGCGACCACGCTGCGTTCCACCGAAGGCTGGGCGTCGTCACGCCCGGTGAAGAATTCCAGCATGCGCGCATAACGCCGTGAGCGGCGGTGCGCGTCGAGAAACTGCCGGTAGAGGATGGCGAACAGCCAGGCCCGCAGATCGCCCTCGGGGCGTTTTTCGCCCCAGCTCGACAGCGCCCGTTCCAGGCTCGCCTGCACCAGGTCGTCGGCGCTGCTGGGCTGACGGCTCAGGGACAGGGCGAAGCGCCGTAGCCGGGGGATGATTTCACGCAGCTGTTCGTCGATATCGTTCATGGGTTCCTGCGGGTCGTTGGCCAGTCGCTACGCTTGCAACAGCACACTTGCGCCTGACGCCCGGCAACGCAGGTTATTCCCGTGCCGGAAAAATAAATAGCGGGCCAGGGAATAACCGCCGCCGGGGTTCGTCTGACCTGTCCTTTCCATCTGTGGCCCGCGCCCTGGAGATATTCATGGTAGATCGCCCATCACCCCCTGATCGTCCGCCCTTGAGCGCGGCCAGCCTGAGCCTGCGTCTGGCCGGGATCGCCCTGGTGGTCGCGGCCCTGGCCGGCGCCATGGCCTACGTGCACGGCACCTTCGATCCGCAGCGCCTGACCCCCAAGGCCCTGGTGGATGTGCTGGAGAAAAACAACGGCGTGCATCCGGGCTTTCGCCGCAACCATGCCAAGGGCGTGTGCGTGGCCGGTTATTTCGAGAGCAGCGGCGAGGCCCGCAGTTATTCCAGCGCCCAGGTGTTCAACGAAGCGCGGACTCCGGTGGTCGGGCGTTTCGCCTTGCCGGCCGGCAACCCCTATGCGCCTGACAGCAGCGTGCCGATCCGCAGCCTGGCCCTGCGTTTTACCCAGGCCAACGGCCAGCAGTGGCGCACCGGGATGAACAGCATGCCGGTGTTCCCGGTGGGCACCCCCGAGGCGTTTTACCAGTTGCAGCAAGCCAGTGCGCCAGACCCGGCGACCGGCAAGCCGAACCCGGCCAGCGTGCCGGCGTTTTTCGCCGCCCACCCCGAAGCCATGCCGTTCCTGCAATGGATCAAGGGCGCCAAGCCCTCGGCCAGCTATGCCACCGAAACCTACAACGGCATCAACGCGTTTTACCTGGTGAGCGCCAGCGGGCAACGCCAGGCCGTGCGCTGGGGCGTGGTGCCGCTGACCCAGGACGCGCCCGGCGCGGTGGCGCCGCAAGGCAACGACTTCCTGGAACAAGACCTGGTGCAGCGCCTGGCCGCGGGGCCGTTGCGCTGGCGCTTGAACATCACCCTGGCCAACCCGGGCGACCCGACCGACGACGCCAGCAAGGCCTGGCCCAGCGAGCGCAAGGTGCTGAATGCCGGGACCCTGGTGCTGGAGCGCAGCCAGCCGCAGAACGATGGCGAATGCCGCGACATCAACTACGACCCGCTGGTGCTGCCGAGCGGCATTGCCGCCTCCGACGACCCGCTGCTGGCGGCCCGTTCGGCGGCCTATGCCAGTTCTTATCTGCGCCGCACCAGTGAAGTCGACCAATTGCCCCGCGCTGCCCAGGAGTCCCGCCCATGAGCGCCCAACCGAACCACTTCGCGCCACTGGCGCGCCTGCTGCACTGGCTGATGGCGCTGATGATCATTGCCATGCTGTTTATCGGCGCCGGCATGGTGGCCTCGGTGTCCGAGCGTCACCAATGGCTGATCCACCTGCACAAGCCGCTGGGCATTGCCATTCTGTTGCTGGTGATCGTGCGTCTGGTCGTGCGCTTTTCCACCCGGCAACCGCCGTTGCCGGCGGACCTGCCGGGCTGGCAGGCGGTGGCGGCCAAGGCCTCCCATGTGCTGCTGTACGCGCTGATGCTGATCCTGCCGCTGCTGGGCTGGGCGATGATTTCGGCGGCGGGCGACCCGGTGATGCTTGGCAGTTCGCTGCAGTTGCCGGCGATCCTGCCGGCCAATGCCCAGCTGTTCGCCTTGCTGCGCAAGGCTCACGGCGTTCTCGCCTACCTGCTGTTTTTGACGGTGCTGCTGCATCTGGCGGCGGCGCTGTTCCATGGCTGGGTGCGCCGCGACGGGGTGTTGGAGAGCATGCTGCGCGGCAAGGAGTGAGGGTGGGGGCGGTGCGGTCGAGAAGGACCGCACGGGCCCCGTCTCAACTGGCACACACCAGGGCTTTGCGCGGGTTCAGGCTCCACAGCCAGTACAGCAGCGCCACGCCATTGATCGCGGCGCCCAGCAGGCACACCCCGGTCCAGCCCGCCCAGGCGTACATGGCGGTGGCGCCGATCGAGCCGCTGGCGCTGCCGATCGAATAGAACAGCATGTAGCCCGCGGCCAGGCGGCTCTGGGCCTCGGGGCGGGTGCTGTAGATCAGGCTCTGGCTGGTGACATGCACCGCCTGCAAGCCCAGGTCGAAGACGATCACCCCCAGCAGCAGGGCCCAGAGCGACGACTGGGTGTAGGCGATGGGTAACCAGGAGGCCAGCATCAGGCTCAGTGCCAGGCCGCTGGTCCACTGGCCCAGGCCACGGTCGGCCAGGCGTCCGGCGCGCGAAGCACCCAGGGCCCCGGCCGCGCCGGCGAGGCCGAACAGACCGATCTCGGTATGGGACAACGACAGCGGTGGGGCGCTCAGGGGCAGCACCAGCGGGGTCCACAACACGGTGCCGGCGCCGAAGATCAGCATTGCCAGCACCGCTCGATCGCGCAGGACCTTTTCTTCGCGAAACAGACCGAACAGCGAGCGGATCAGTTGGCCGTAGCTGTGCAGCGCCGCCGGTTGCTCGACCTTGGGCAATACCCGCCACAACAGCAGCGCCATGACCAGGGTCAACCCGGCCGACAGCAGGTACACCGAACGCCAGCCGGCCAGGTCGGCCATGGTGCCCGATACCGTGCGCGCCAGCAGGATCCCGAGCACGATGCCGCTGGTCACGCTGCCCACCACCCGGCCACGTTCGCCCGGCGCAGCCAGGTTGGCGGCATAGGCCACCAGCACCTGGGTCACCACCGCGAGCAGCCCGGTCAGGGCCATGCCCAGCAACAGCCAGGTGCTGTCCGCAGCCAGCGCCACCATCAATAGCGCAGCGACCGACAAGCTCGTCTGGCCGACGATCAGCCGCCGCCGGTTCAGCAGGTCGCCCAGCGGCACCAGGAACAGCAGGCCGAGGCCGTAGCCGACCTGGGTCAGGGTGATGACCAGGCCGATGGTCGCTCGCGGCATGTCCAGGTTGTGGGCCATGGCATCGAGCAGGGGTTGGGCGTAATAGACATTGCCCACCGCCAGCCCGCAGGCAATGGCAAAGAGCAGCACCACCGACGCCGGAATGGTGGCGGATGGCAGAGGGGCGATGGCGGCGGTCATGCTCGGCTCCATGAGTATGGTTGCGTTATGAAACCAGTTGTACGGTAGAGAGACTGGTTTTATATTGCAACCACTTTCCTGTCGCGAGTCTGCATCATGGTCAAACGCACAAGCCTGGAGGGCGCCGAATGCCCGGTGGCCCGTTCGCTGGACGCTATCGGCGATTGGTGGTCGCTGCTGATCATTCGCGATGCCTTCGATGGCATCCGCCGCTTCAGCGAGTTCCAGCGCAACCTGGGGATGGCCAAGAACATCCTCGCCGCCCGCCTGCGCACCCTGGTGGCCCATGGCATCTTCGAGGTGCTACCGGCGTCGGATGGCAGTGCCTATCAGGAGTACGTGCTGACGCAGAAGGGCAACGGCCTGTTCAACCTGATCATCGGTTTGCGACAGTGGGGCGAGGCGTATTTCTATGAGCCGGGGGAGGCGCATTCGCTGATGGTCGACCGCGAGCAGGGGCAGCCGCTGCGACCGCTGGAATTGCGCTCGGCGGACGGGCGCCTGCTCGGGCCCGAGGATTGCCGGCGGGTGCCGGTGCAATAGACGCTGGCCGCGGTTCGAGCCGCGGCCAGTGCAGCAGGATCAGCGCAGGATGCCGACCATGTCGGCCACAGTGCTGAGGACGTCCTTGCCCAGCTGCATCGAGCGTTTGCCCGACCAGCCGGTGAGTGGGTTGGGGTTGTCGTTGTGGTCCTTGAACGGCATTTCCAGGGTCAGTGACAGGCAGTCGAATTTCTCGCCGACGCTGTTGCAGGCCAGGGTCATGTTGGCTTCGCCGGGTTTGTCCCTGGTGTAGCCGTGGGTGGTCTGGAAGTCCCGGGTCTTGTGTTTCAGGTGGCTGCGGAAATGCTCCTCGAGCTTGGCCAGGCGCGGCGTGTAGCCCGGGTTGCCTTCGCAGCCGGCGGTGAACACATGGGGGATTTCTTCGTCGCCGTGCACGTCGAGGAACAGGTCGACGCCGTACTGCTCCATCTGCTGCTGGACGAACAGCACTTCCGGGCTGAGCTCCTGGCTGGCGCTCTGCCAGGCGCGGTTCAGGTCCTGGCCCATGGCGTTGGTGCGCAAATGGCCGTGGAAAGCGCCGTCGGGGTTCATGTTCGGCACCAGGTACAGGTCGGCGCTGGCCAGCAGCCTGTTCAGCTCGGCATCGTCACGGTGCTGCAGGCGCTCGATCACGCCCTCCATGAACCATTCGGCCATGTGCTCGCCAGGGTGCTGCTGGGCGATGATCCAGACCTTGCGCCGGCCTTCGCCGCCGTTGCCTTTGCGCAGCAGCTGGATGTCACGGCCCTCGACGCTTTTACCGGTGGCCAGCAGTTCGGCGCCGGCCTTGGTCAGTGCCTGATCGATCAGCCAGTCGTGCCGACCGCGGCTGTAGGGTTCGAAGTAGGCGAACCAGGCGTGGGTCTGGGTGGCTTCTAGGCAGAAGCGCAGGGTGTCGCCTTCAAAAATCGTCGGCACGCGGAACCAGTTGACGTGATCGTAGGAGGCCACCGCCTGATAGCCGCTCCAGGCCTTGTTGTACGAGGATTTGCTGGCATTGCTCAGGCGGAACCAGTGTTCCTGGCCGACATGCAGGCCGCTGGCCTTGAAGTGGAACCACTGGAAATGTGCGCTGCGGGTGTCGGGCTTGATGGCCAGCAGGACTTGCGAGGGGTTGCTGGCATCCAGTACCTCGATATTGCCGCTGTCGAAATTGGCAGAGATTTGAAACGAGCTTTGGGCCA